>NZ_WBYY01000031.1:0-23769 GCF_048985645.1 Exiguobacterium sp. A1_3_1
GGGCTCGGAGATGTGTATAAGAGACAGGTATAGGTTGGTCCATAGTTTTCATCTTGGAACACATACTCACTATTTAAGACAAGCGCAATCGACGTGCCACCGAGTTCGAGTTTCTTATCTTCTTCAAGCATGTAGTCTTGCTCTAAGATATGCGATAGAATCATAGGTGACTTTTGATTTTTTTCTTTATACGACTTACCAGACGTATAAGCTGGGTTCAGACCTTCTGGATCGCTGACCCCATCTCCTGCTTTTCCTTTTCGTAACAACCATTTCGCGATTTGGTCAGCTTCGAGTAACTGACCTTCTTGATAATAGTATTTTTCCGGATCAAAAAACTGTGTCGAGTGACGCATTAAACCCGTTTCGATTTCATCAAGCTCAAGACGTGAACTGACACGTTTTTGTGTCATTCCACGTGCAACACTTGGACGAAACGGCAAGACCGTCCGGTAGTACGAATCCGTCGTATCAATGGCTGGACTGACAACGGCTTGGACTTCCTTACCTTGTTCACTTTCAGTAATGACTTCTTTCGTATCGCTCGTTGGCGAAAGGTCGAACGAACAAGCACCTAAAAATAACGTGCTCGATAACGTCAACGCTACTGCTGTTTTATAGTTCATCTCTATTTGCACCCCATGTTTTTAAATCGTTCTCTTTATCATAACAGAATCGTTTTCCATCGGGGAAGGACAAGTTTTTCCCTGATTTTTAAAAAAGATGATGCGCCTTAGCGTATCCGAAAGGACTTTTTCTCATGACACGTCGTAAATTCATCGGTCTGCTTTTTTTACTCGCAGGCATCGCTCTGATCGCTTGGCCCTTCATCAGTGACTATCAGCGTGAACAAGAGGCAGCCAATTTAAAAGAACAATGGACAAAAAGTCTAAAGACCGTCGATGCAAAAGAGACGAAACAACCGCTCGCAAAATCAGGTGTTGGACTGCTATCGATTCCAAGCATAGATTTCGAGCAAGTCATCTTAGAAGGCTCGACGACAGCGGTCTTAGACCGTAGTATCGGTCATATTCCAGAAACCGGATCACCCGGAAAAGGCAATTATGCGCTCGCCGGACACCGAAGTTTCACGGAAGGGCTTCATTTCAATCGCCTGCCTGACGTCAAAAAAGGCGATACCGTCGTCGTCACGACAAAAACACATCGGTATACGTACCGCATCACATCCAGTCGTCTTGTCACACCGACGACATTGTCCGTCCTCGATCAATCTGTCGCTTCCCCAACCATCACATTAATCACCTGTGATCCACCAGAAACGGCAACGAATCGTCTCATCAAACAAGGTACTTTGATTCGGAGCGAGACGATTGCTTCGTGACAAGGATGAACACGAAAAAAGGAAGGCGGAATTCCGCCTTCCTTTTTATTTGATTGTTCTCATTCATTCTTCTCACGCTTCGTGTTTAGCTAGTTCTTCTAACAGACGTGCTTCATCCCAAATTTCGATACCAAGCGATTCAGCCTTCGTCAGCTTAGAACCTGCTTTTTCCCCTGCGACGAGTACGTCTGTCTTTTTACTGACGCTTCCTGTCACATCGGCACCGAGTGCTTCGAGTCGTTTACCAGCCTCTGACCGTTTTAAGCTCTCGAGCGTCCCCGTCAAGACGATCGTTTTGCCACCGAGTGGTGCATTCGTCTGATCAACCCGTTCCCCAAGGAAACGTTGATTAACGCCGAGTTGTTCCAAATCACGAATCAATGCCTTTGCTTCCGGATGTTCGAAGTACTTCACGATTGAATCTGCGATTTTCCCACCGATGCCATCGATTGCGACAATCTCATCGTAGCTTGCAGCTGCAATTCCTGCTAACGAATCAAAACGTTCCGCTAAAAGATATGCTGCTTTTTGACCGACGAGACGGATTCCGAGACCAAACAAGAGACGCTCGACCGAGTTCTGTTTCGAAGCTTCGATCGCCGCAAGTAATTTATCAACGGACGTCTCACCCATTCGATCAAACGTCAATAATTCCTCACGATCGAGTCGATATAAATCGGCAATCGTCCGGATTGCTTCATGATCATACAATTGACGGACGACTTTTTCACCGAGACCATCGATGTTCATCGCCTGACGCGAAACGAAGTGAATGATACCTTCCATCAATTGCGCTGGACATTCCGGACTGACACAGCGGATGTCGACTTCACCTTCGAGACGGACAAGTTCCGATTGACAGGCCGGACAATGCGTTGGGAAGACGATCGGTGTCTCTTCTCCTGTCCGTTCTGCCGTGACGACTTGTACGACTGCCGGGATGACATCGCCTGCTTTTTTAATGATGACCGAGTCCTGAAGGCGGATATCTTTTTCAGCGATGAAGTCAGCGTTGTGTAGTGTCGCATACGTCACCGTCGATCCTGCGACGACGACTGGTGCAAAACGGGCGCGAGGTGTGACTTTCCCGGTCCGACCGACACTGAAATCAACGTCTTCTACCGTCGTCATGACTTCTTCCGCTGCAAACTTATAGGCTGTTGCGAAGCGGGGACTTTTTGCTGTGAAGCCGAGCTCCTCCTGATCATCGTATCGATCGACTTTCAAGACGATTCCGTCAATCTCATATGGCAGGCTCGCGCGTGCTTCCGTCCAGTGCGCGATATAGGCAAGAATCTCTTCCACCGTCTCACACGTCTGCATATGTTGATTGGTCGGTAACCCGAGTGAAGCGAGTTGGGCCATCGCTTCGCTATGTGAACGGGCCGTCAACGTATTGACGCCGACGCCATACACGAACAACGACAGATTGCGCGACGCTGTAATCGACGAATCCAGCTGACGCAGACTACCTGCGGCCGCATTACGCGGATTCGCGAACAATGTCTCTTCCCGGCTTGCCCGGTCTTCATTCAAGCGTTCGAACGATTGTTTCGGCATGTAAGCCTCACCGCGGACCTCGACCGTCTCTTCTGCCTGTAAACGCAGCGGTAACGCTTTGATCGTCCGTAGGTTCTGCGTGATGTTCTCACCGACTGTTCCATCGCCACGCGTCGCCCCACGAACGAATCGACCGTCTTCGTATTTCAGCGAAATCGCAAGTCCATCGAATTTCAGTTCGGCGACATACGTCGTCGAACGTCCGAGCGACCGCTCAATCCGAGCAACCCATTCGCGAATTTCTGTCTCATCAAAGACGTTTCCGAGCGACAGCATCGGTAAATCATGCGTCACCTTCTCGAACGCTTCGAGCGGTGCCGCGCCGACGCGTTGCGTTGGCGAATCCGGTGTGATCAGTTCTGGATGCTCTGTTTCTAACTCCGTCAGTTCACGAAGTAATTGATCGTACGTCGCATCCGGTACCGTTGGTTGATCCAGTACGTAGTATTCGTAGCTGTATCGGTTCAATGTTTGACGAATCTCATCTATACGCTGGCTTGCGTCCATCTGTGGACCTCCCGTCATACCTTTTTAATCGGTGCGAATTTCGCGAGCAATCGTTTGATTCCGACTGCTGGGAATGCGATATCGATTTCAAGATTATCCCCTTCACCACGAGTCTGGACGACTGTACCGAGTCCCCATTTCCCGTGCTCTGCCTTATCTCCGACCGACCAACCGAGCGTTTCCGCACCTGACGTCTTCATTGCTGTCGGTTTACTGATCGAGCGACCGATGACGGCCTTGCCTTGCGGGACAGGACGGTCTTCCCATGGGAGTGGCTTCGCTTTTTTACCGGTCCGCTCGATGACGACTTCCGGCAGCTCTGCTAGGAACCGTGATTCTTGGTTCGCGTTCGTCCGTCCATAAAGGGAGCGCATCCGCGCATGTGACAAGTAAAGGCGTTTCTCAGCACGTGTGATCCCGACATACGCGAGGCGACGTTCTTCTTCCATCTCGTCTTCATCTTGAAGCGAGCGGCTATGTGGGAACAATCCTTCCTCCATCCCAATCAAGAAGACGACAGGGAACTCGAGTCCTTTTGCCGAGTGAAGCGTCATCAACGTGACTTGTTCTTCCGGATCCGTCTCGTCGAGTGAATCAACATCGGCGACGAGTGTCAAATCAGTCAAGAAGGCGATGATCGTCCGGTCTTCTGGATCGGCTTTCGCCGTCTCCTTCTCAAAGTTTTGTGCAACGGTGATGAACTCGTTGATGTTCTCGAGACGACTCTGCGCTTCAAGTGTCTTATCTTCCTTCAGTACTTGGCGGTAGCCTGATTTCTCGAGCACTTCTTCGACTAGTTCCGAAAGGCTGATGAATTCTTGCATTTGGCTGAGTCCGAGAATCATCGTCCGGAAATCCGTCAGCTTCGCTGCCGTCTTTGGTGCGATACTCGACAATTCGATATCGCGAATCGCTTCCATCAATGACACACCTTGTAAGTCGGCGAAATCACGCAGCTTATCAATCGTCGTCGCACCAATCCCGCGTTTTGGTTCGTTGACGATCCGCGCGAATGACAGGTCTTCATCTGGATTCGAAATCAATCGGAGATAAGCAAGCACGTCCTTGATCTCTTTACGATCGTAGAACTTCGTGCCGCCGATCATTTTGTACGGAACGTTCGACTTAAGAAGCGTTTCCTCGATCGCACGCGATTGCGCATTCGTCCGGTACAGAATCGCGATATCGCTCAGTTTCATCCCGTAACGAAGCGAGTTCCGAATCTCCTGGACGATATAAAAGGCTTCTTCCCGCTCATTCTCTGCCGTATGGACGATCAGCTTCTCGCCTTCATCATTATCCGTCCAAAGTTTCTTGTCTTTGCGTGTCGAGTTGTTTTGGATGACATGGTTGGCCGCTTCCAAGATTCGTTTGGAAGAACGGTAGTTTTGCTCGAGTAAGATGACAGCTGCATTCGGATAGTCCTCTTCGAACGAGAGGATGTTCGCGATGTCAGCACCACGCCAGCGATAGATCGACTGATCCGAGTCCCCAACGACACAGAGATTCCGATGTCCCGATGCTAACAGGTTGACGAGATCATACTGGGCCTTGTTCGTATCTTGATACTCATCGACATGAATGTAGCGGAATTTCTTCTGATAGTAAGCAAGGACATCCGGACTCTTCTTGAACAATTCCGTCGTTTTTCCGATCAAATCATCAAAGTCGAGCGCGTTGTTCCGGCGTAAGACCGCTTCATATCCTTTATAGATTTCAGCAACTGTCTTTTCATACGGGCTCGTCACGATCGAGGCGTAGAATTCAGCACTGCGTAATTCATTTTTCTGTGACGAGATGATCGTCAGCATCGAACGTGGATCCCATTTTTTTGGATCCAAGTTTTGTTCCTTTAAGACGAGCTTGATCGCCGACTGCTGATCACTTGAATCAAGAATCGTGAAGTTGCGATCGTACCCAAGCTGATCGATGTCACGACGTAACATCCGGACACACATCGAGTGGAAGGTCGAAACCCAAATATCATTCGCGACACCACCGACCAAACGACCGATCCGGTCTCGCATTTCCCGCGCCGCTTTGTTCGTGAACGTAATCGCGAGGATGTTCCACGGTGCGACTTGTTTAGCCGCCATCAAATAAGCGACCCGGTGTGTCAGGACGCGTGTCTTCCCGGAACCGGCTCCTGCCATGATCAGCAGTGGACCTTCCGTATGCTTGACTGCTCTTGCTTGCTCAGGGTTTAGTCCACTGACGAGCTGTTCACTCAAATTAAACATATCAATAGCCTCATTTCTTATATTCCGAACTTTTGTTCCTATATTTTATCGTGTCGCTGCGACGGTCGCAAGCGCTGCTTTTAAATCCTCATAAATGACGTTCCCGACGACGATCGTATCCGCATACTGCAGCATCTCACGCGCTCGCTCTTCGGAGTCGATTCCTCCACCGTAAAACAGGCGTGCCTGTTTCAAGACATCGCGAACGGCTGCGACTCGTTCCGGTTCTCCGTAAACGCCGCTGTATTCGAGATATACGACCGGTAGACGGAAGACGCTATCCGCTAACTGCGCATAAGCGACGGTCTCATCTAATGTTAACGGTTTTGCTTGTGTCACACGCGCGACCTTCGCATCAGGATTCAGGACGATATACCCTTCCCCGACAAGATCAGCGTGCGCCAGCATATGACCGACTTGTTCTAACGCCTCGACTTGTTTTTCGACGACGTACTCTAATGTACCCGCATTCAGGACCGTCGGTGTCAGATACGTATCAAATCCCATCGTTGCGGCTTCGAGTTCAGAAATCTCGAGTGCCACTGCGACTGGATACCGGCGCAAACGCATCAAGAGATCAAGCGTCGCATCGAGTGTGATGTCATCCGTTCCACCGACAAGAATCGCATCCGTTCCGGACGTCGCAATCGCCTGCAGGCTAGCATCATCGATTGGTTTTGCTGGATCTAGTTTAAAGACATGTCGCCATTCATTAAAAGGTAATAACACGGTTCGTCCCATCCTCTCTTTCTCATTCCACATTCAGTATAAAACAAAAAACCATCTCGCGCAGGGCGAGATGGTTAGACGTGTGTCCGTCGTTTCGTCAAGAGTGACGCCAGTAACAACGCAAAGACCGCATATACCGGCACGAACGCCCACGGTTCTGCCAAAAAGAAGCCGAGTACCGGAACGTCCAGTAACGGTGAATCCGGTGAACAGAGTGCTCGCCCATTGACGAGCGCCAAAAACGGTAAGACAGGAACAGCAAAGATGTAGGCGAAGTTAATCCAAAAGGCACGTTTCATAAAAGAGCCTCCTTATCCGATGATGACGGATTCCTTCGGATAGTTGTAGTTACGTTTCGGTTGGTTCGCCTTCAAGAGAAGAACGAACGAGATGACACCGATTCGACCGATGAACATCAGCACGGACAACGTCCATTTTCCGATATCCGATAGTTGATCCGTGATGCCGAGCGATAGACCGGTCGTTCCGAACGCCGAACAGGCTTCAAAAAACAGCACGAGGAATGGGGCATCCTCGACAAGCAACAAGACGATCAATCCGACCATCGTCACACCAGTCGAGACGACGATGACGACGAAGGCTTTCCAGATGTCCGACTGACCAATCTCACGACCAAAGATTTTGATGCCGTATTCGCCTCGGATGAAGGCGATGACACTCAAGACGGCGACCGCGAACGTCGTCGTTCGAATCCCCCCACCAACGGAAGACGGTGACGCCCCGATGAACATCAAGAGCGACAGGACGAAAATCGACGCTTGTGAGAAGGAGGTGATGTCGACCGTCGTCAATCCCCCGTTTCGGGTCGTGACGGATTGGAACAAGGCGTCGACGAGCTTCTCATCGATCGGTAAACCTTTAAAGGATTGGTTCCATTCAAATAGCAGCAATGCTACCGTTCCGAACAGGACGAGAATGAAGAACGTTGACGCCGTCAATTTTGTAAATAGTGAAAAATGATACGGTTGACGAGTCGCTTGGCGTGTCGCCCGGTAGGAAATATAGCGTCTGACTTCGACGAGTACAGGAAACCCGATTGCGCCAAGCGTCAGCAACAAAATTTGCATGAACACAACGAATAAATCACCCCGAAATGGTAGTAACGATTCACCCGTGATATCAAAACCAGCATTCGTCGTCGCACTGACCGATCCGAACAGTCCTTGGAGCATCGCTTCTCCGAGTGTCGGAAAATATTTCGTGTAATATAGTCCGAGAATCAAAGCCCCGATCAATTCAATCGAGACGATGATCAAGATGACTTCGCGAATGTATTTGACGACCCCTTGCATCGTCGTCTGGTTCTGATCTCGGACGACAAGCTGGCGTTCCCGAAAGCCGATTCGTTTTCCGAGGATGACCCACATCGCGATATGAAGCGACATCAAGCCAATTCCGCTGACTTGTACTAAAATCATGATCATGAAGTAACCGAACGTCGTGAAGGTTTCTGAGACCGAGACCGTCGTCAAACCCGTGACACTGACACAACTGACCGCCATGAAGACGAGGTCCGTGAAGTCCCAGTCGTAATTTCCTTTCGTCGACCACGGCAGACCGAGCAGAATGATCCCGATGATGACAGCAACGAAGTAGATGATGACGAGTGACTGGATGGGCGTCAACTTTCGAATGAAATGTTGAATTCTTTGTTGTAACGCAAAATCCAATATGACACGCCCCCCTTCATAGAAGTAGCGGATAACATTAGTTATCCGCTACTTCTTGCTCGATAAGACCTAGGCGGGCAAGCGCCAGATCATAACCGCCCGAACCGTAGTTCAAGCAACGTTTGACACGCGAGATCGTTGCTGTTGAAGCACCGGTCGCCTTTTCGATTTTGTGATACGTATTGCCTTCACGTAATTGACGTGCGACTTCAAGACGTTGGGCGAGCGCCTGGATTTCGTTGACGGTCGCTAAGTCTTCGAACAACGTATAACAATCTTCTAATGAATCCATCTTCATGATGGCTGTAAATAACTGATCCAATTCTTTTCCACGCAATTTATCGAGTTGCATCTTGTGACTCCCTTTCCCATTCAATTGCTCTTTAATAGTTTAAAGCGCGACGTTTTAAAATTCAAGCATCATCGCAAAATCGCTGGGAAAAGGACTTTTTTCCGAAGGACTTCGTATATTCCCTGCGGCGTGATCCGCACATATGGCAAGTGAGTTGACGCTAGGAATAGCAACGTATAGACAGGATCTTCAAACGCATAACCGCGTTCGAACAAGGCTTCCCGTAGAGCGGTTTCCTGAACAATCAAATCTTCGAGTGGCAAGTCGGACGTCTGCCCCATCAAGGTCAACGGAACTTCAGCGATGACTTCTCCGTCCTCGACGAGAACGATTCCGCCGCCGAACGCTTTCATTCGATCAAACGCGACTTGCATGTCTCGTTTCGATTTACCGATCATCAAGATATCACCGCTAATCGAGTACGAACTGACGAGACCACCGACTTGTGTCGCAAAGTTTTTCAGAACGGTATTCAGTCGCCACTTCCCTTCCCGGTCGAGTAACATCAGGAAGGATTCATCACATCCTGTCGGTAGCACAGGCACACTTGTATCGTGTTCGACTTGATAGAGCTTCATGATGACGGAATTGACCATCTCAAGACCAACCGGCATGCTAAACGAAAAATCCTGTTCCGTTAAGGAAACCTGGACTTCCGAGCGTGGCATGAGCGCATAGACAGCATCAAGCGCTTCTGCCGGGTAACAGGGGATGTCGGCTTGACGGACCCATGTGCCGCGCGCAAGTACGGCGACAGGTGTCGGTGCATCTTTTGCCTCAAGGAAATTGAGATGCGCGATTCGTCCTGGTGCGATACTCCCGAGTAGATGATCGAGATTAAAATGACGCGCTGCATTGTACGACGCGATCCGGTACGCTTCTTCGACCGGGATGCCTGCCTCGAGCATCAATCGGATCGTCTCATCCATCATGCCTGCCTTATAAAAGGACGGCGTTGAACCATCTGTCGTCACTAGCACCTTATCGAACTGCGTCAACCCTGCTTCGACGAGACCTTTAAAGATATCCGGTAGATCTGGACGAATCGATGAATAACGAATTGTCGTCGTATAGCCAAGTTCAAGACGTGTCATCGCTTCTTCGACCGTCATCGCTTCGTGATCGCTCGTCACGCCATACAGCGCCATCTTCGTCAGCGTCTTCGCTGAAGCACCAGGGAAATGACCTTCGATCGGTTTTCCGAGTTTGATCGCATCCTGCATCCAATGGAGCAATTCATCGTCCCCTTGCGAGAGACGTGGCCATCCCGTCAACTCACCTGCTTGGATGACTTGTGGATGCTTGAGCCACGCTTGAATCCGGCGATTATCGATCGAGATACTGTCGGCATCAAGCTCGGTTTGTGCGTCGAGTCGTGCCCACCAGTACATCGAGGTCGGTAAGTCTGCTAGCGCCTCAACTTGAGCAAACGCTTGCTCCGTCGGCTCTAATAATAACAACATATTGTCGTTGACGAGCGTCGATGTTCCCCGCTCTGCTGCGAATTTTGCAAGACTCGCTGGATTGTAAAGTTGGAACGGATGGGCATGGGGTTCAATGTAACCGGGTACGATATATTGACCTGTCGCATCATGGTACGCATCGGCTTGTTCCGGCATCTCTGGACCGACATAGACGATCCGGTCGCCACTAATCCAGATGTTCGCCGTCCGCCATGCTTTGACACCATGATTCAGGTAAGTGGCATTCTGTATGACAAGTGTCGGTGCAAGCTTTCCGCTGATGACCGCTTGGTGTGTTCGTACTTCAGATTTCGTCCAAGGGGATCTTCCACAATTTTTTTTCACGAAAGCTCGACCTCCTTTGTTTTATTGAAAACGCTTTCTTATAGTTCTTATACTAAAATGTTGCTAAGTAAGTTTCAAGAAGTTTTGCCCCGTTCCGGATTCATTTGGTCAAAATAACACAAATTCGCCATGGAAGACAAATCTTTTCGTGCACTTCGCCAAGAAACAAAAAACCAGACGAGGCTCCTTCGAGCACGTCTGGTTCAGATATCATGATTCATGCGAGGCACGAAAGGCTTTTTGAGCAATATCAGTTCGGTAAAAGAATGGCTGATCCGTCACGTCTGGTAAGTTTGCATAGACCTGTTCGACAGCCTGCTCGATTGTCTCGGCACGGCTGACACACACGAGGACACGTCCACCAGCTGAGACAAGTTGATCGTTTCGTCCTGCCGTTCCGGCATGAAAAACGAGAAGATCATCCCCGATCTGGTCAAGTGGAATCACTTGTCCCGTTTTTGGCGCTTCCGGATATCCTTCTGCTGCGACGACGACACCGACAGCTGCTTGATCCGTCCAAACGACTTCTGGTGTCTGTCCGTCCATCAGCGGCATGATGACATCAAGCAACGGCGTCTCTAAGCGCGGGAGAATGACTTCTGTCTCCGGATCACCGAACCGAGCATTGAACTCGATGACGAACGGTCCTTGTTTCGTCAGCATCAGACCGGCATAGAGGAAGCCGGTGAACGGAATCCCTTCGCTTGCCATCTGATCGACAAGCGGCTGAATGATGCGATCAACAGCTTCTGTCGTCAACGCCGCTTCGTCCCACTGAGGTAGCGGAGAATACGCGCCCATTCCTCCTGTGTTCGGACCTAAGTCACCGTCAAACGCCCGTTTATGATCTTGCGACAATACCATTGGAATGACCGTCTCTTCGTGAACGAATGCCATCAACGAACACTCTTCTCCGATCAGGCATTCTTCGATGACGACGCGGCTTTGTTGACCGTATTCTCCGGCAAACGTATCGTGGATTGCAACAAGCGCCTGGTCCACGGTTTCTGCGACCGTGACTCCTTTTCCGGCAGCAAGTCCATCGGCTTTGATGACGATCGGTGCACCCGCTTTGCGAACATACGCCTCTGCATCTGCTGCTGAAGTAAAGACGGCGTGAGCAGCGGTCGGAATACCGGCACGCTCCATCAATTCTTTCGCGAACTGCTTACTTCCTTCGATCGCCGCCGCTTCCCGTGTTGGTCCGAAGATTTGCAGTCCCGCTGCCTGAAAGGCGTTAACGACTCCGAGAACAAGTGGTCCTTCTGGTCCGACGATCGTCCAATCGATCTGTTCGTCTTGTGCGAACGTCACGAGTTCATCGATAGCATCTTCGGCGATCGGAACACATGTGGCTTGTGTCATCCCGGCATTCCCAGGCGCAGCATACACGGTCTCGATCCGTTCATCCTGTGCCAGCTTCCAGACGAGCGCGTGTTCACGCCCTCCTTTACCAATCACCAATACCTTCATTCAAATCGCCTCCGCTTAGTGTTTGAAATGTCGAACGTTCGTAAAGACCATCGTAATGCCATGTTTGTTACACGCATCGATTGACTCTTGGTCGCGAATCGAGCCGCCTGGTTGGATAATTGCCGTAATGCCAGCTGCTGCTGCCGCTTCGACCGTATCGCCCATTGGGAAGAAGGCATCGGAAGCAAGGGACGCGCCAACTGCTTTTTCTCCGGCTTGCGTAATCGCGATGTTCGCTGAACCAACACGGTTCATCTGTCCTGCACCAACACCGACCGTCACTTCGTCCTTCGCGAGAACGATGGCATTCGACTTGACGTGTTTGACGGCGCGCCATGCGAGTTTCAAGTCCTCCCATTCCGCCGCTGTCGGTTTGCGGTCTGTCACGACACGTGCTGCTGCATCATCAAGCGTCTCATCGTCACTGTCTTGGACGAGCATGCCGCCAGCGACTGCCGTATAACGGATCGCTTGGACACGCTTGACGTCGAGTTCAAGCAGACGGATGTTCTTTTTCGCTGACAACAAGGCGAATGCTTCTTCCGTGAAGGATGGAGCGATGATGATCTCAAGGAAGATGCCGCTTAATTGTTCTGCTGTCTCTAAATCGACTTCACGGTTCAAGGCGACGATGCCACCGAAGATCGACACTGGATCGGCTGCATGAGCGCGGCGGAATGCCTCTCCGATTGTCGGACCGACAGCAACACCACATGGGTTCATGTGTTTGACGACGACAGCTGCTGCTTCGCGGAACTCGTCGAGAATTTCAAGTGCAGCGTTCGCATCTTGGATGTTGTTATACGACAACTCTTTACCGTGCAACTGTTTCGCTGAAGCGAGAGATGCTCCACGGTAAATCGGTGTTTTATAGAAGGCTGCTTCTTGGTGTGGATTTTCTCCGTAACGAAGATCCTGGACTTTTTCAAGCGTGATCGTCAACTGATCGGGGAACTTCTCACCTGTTTGCGTCAAGAAATAATCCGCGATCAACGCATCGTACGCCGCTGTATGCCGGAATGCTTTCGCCGCAAGACGTTGGCGTGTCTCAAACGTCGTACCGCCTTCACGAATCTCAGCAACGACCGTTTCGTAATCAGCTGGGTCGACGACGACCGTGACAGCTGCGTGGTTTTTCGCTGCTGAGCGCAACATGCTCGGTCCACCGATATCGATGTTCTCGATCGCATCGGCATAGGCGACGTCTTCTTGTAAGACCGTCTGTTTGAACGGATACAGATTGACGACGACGAAATCAATCGGTTGGATCTGTTGCGCAGCCATCTGCTCACGATGGGATTCAAGATCACGACGACCGAGTAATCCACCATGAACCATTGGATGGAGCGTCTTGACACGTCCATCGAGCATTTCTGGGAATTGTGTGACTTCACTGATACCAATGACCGGAAGCCCAGCTTCCTCTAATGCTTGATGTGTTCCGCCTGTCGAGACGAGCTCGATCCCTGCTTCATGAAACGATCGTCCTAATTCGACGATTCCTGTTTTATCCGACACACTAATTAACGCTCTCATACGTTTGCCTCCTCTTTCATCCACTCTTCGATGACTTGCGGATACAGTCTATGCTCGACACGCTGAATCGCTTGTTGCAATGTTTCACGCGTCATCTCTTCTGTAATCCGGACAGCTTCTTGGGCCATGATCGGTCCTGTGTCCATGCCTTCATCGACTATATGAATTGTAACACCTGTGATTTTAACTCCGCCACGAAATGCTTGTCCGATCGCATCTTTTCCCGGGAAGGCCGGAAGTAGCGACGGGTGGATGTTGACGATCCGCCCTGCGTATCGTCCGAGCAACTCTTCCCCGATCAATCGCATGTAGCCGGCGAGAATGATCCGTTCGACGCCTTTCGCTTCAAGACGGGCAATGATCTCCCGCTCAAAACTCGGTTTATCCGGATAGTCCTTCGCCCGAAAGACGAAGACGTCACATCCGCGTCGTTTCGCCCGTTCGATGACTGCTGCGTCCGGTTGATCGCAGACGATCAGTTCGATCGAGGCATGTAACGTTCCTGCCTCGATTGCTTCAAAAAGTGCTTCGACATTACTACCGCTTCCTGATGCAAAACAGGCGATCTTCATGCGTCGACTCCTTGAATCCGGACACCTTCTTGATCGGTCACCTGACCAATCACGTACGCTGTCTCATTTTCACGAGCGAGGCGTGCTGTCACTTCCGCGACATCTTCCGGTTTGACGATCAACATGAAACCGATCCCCATGTTGAAGACATTATACATATCATGTCGTGGCAAATCACCCGCTTGCTCGAGCCAGTCGAAGACTGGTAACGTCGGCCACTTTTTCGGATCGAACGATGCGCCGAGCCCTTCCGGTAAGACGCGTGGTACGTTCTCGTAGAATCCACCACCCGTAATATGGACCATCGCTTGGATCTTTTCCGTCTCAAGGGCTGCTTTGACTGCTTCGACGTAGATACGTGTTGGCATGAGGAGCGCATTTCCGAGCGTATGACCGAGCATCATGACTTCATCTTCGTAGCGGAGTCCACTGTCGGCGACGATTTTACGGACGAGTGAGAACCCGTTCGAATGGACGCCAGACGAAGCGAGACCGAGAATGACATCTCCTGCTGCGACGTTATCACCTGTGATTAATTTTTGTTTCTCGACGGCACCGACGGCGAACCCGGCGATATCATATTCGCCGTCCGCATACATCCCTGGCATTTCCGCTGTTTCGCCGCCGATTAACGTACATCCCGCCTGGACGCAACCTTCTGCGACACCTGCGACGATCCGTTCGATCTTCGCCGGAATCGCCTGACCGAGCGCGATATAATCAAGGAAATAAAGTGGTTCCGCGCCTTGGACGATGATATCGTTCACACACATCGCGACACAGTCGATCCCGATCGTATCGTGTTGTTCCAGTGCGAAAGCGAGCTTGAGTTTCGTACCGACACCATCTGTCCCACTGACAAGGATCGGTTCTTTCAACTGCAATTGGCTGAGGTCGAACATCGCACCAAAGCTACCGAGTCCCGTCAATACTTCTTTGCGCATAGAACGGGCGACGTGTTTTTTCATTCGGGTGACTGACTCATATCCTGCTGTCAGACTCACACCTGCTGCTTCGTAATGTTTGCTCATGTTCTTCCCCCATCTATCAAAGTTTAGCTTCTAACTCGAGCGAACCGAGCGGTGTCGGATACTCTCCTGTGAAGCAAGCGGTACATTGTCCTTTTAACGGTCCATCGAACGGGCGATCAATCGCATCGACCATGCCCGGTACAGTTAAGAATTCAAGGGAATCCGCACCGATTTCCTGACGGATTTCTTCCGGCATCAACCGAGCAGAGATCAGTTCTTCCTTCGATGAAGTATCAATCCCGTAATAACATGGATTCGTAATCGGTGGTGCCGTGATGCGGACGTGCACTTCCGTCGCACCCGCTTCACGTAACAAACCGACGATGCGACGACTCGTCGTTCCCCGGACGATTGAATCATCGACCATGATGACACGCTTTCCTTGTACGACGCCGCGTAGCGCGGACAACTTCATTTTGACCCCACGTTCCCGTAACTCTTGTGACGGCTGGATGAACGTCCGTCCGACATACCGGTTCTTGATCAATCCCATTTCATATGGAATACCGCTCGCTTCCGCGTAGCCGATCGCTGCCGAGATACTTGAATCCGGCACCCCGGTAACGACATCTGCTTCGACCGGTGCTTCTTCATACATCTTTTTCCCGAGTGCTTTGCGAGCCGTATGGACGTTGACGCCATCAATGATTGAATCTGGGCGCGAGAAGTAGATGTATTCCATCGAACACATTGCTCGTTCACGTGGTTCCATGTATTGACGAGACGACATGCCGTGTTCTGTGATCGTTACGAGCTCCCCTGGCTCGATATCACGAATGAACTCCGCGCCGACGATATCAAAGGCACATGTTTCTGACGCGAATACGATGCCGCCGTCTGGTGTCTTCCCAAGTGACAGTGGACGCAGTCCGTGTGGATCAACTGCTACGAATAACGTGTCTTCCGTTAAGAAAAGGAAGGCGAACGCCCCAACGAGACGCGCGAGACTGTCGGCAATCCGGTCTTCGAGTGTGTCGAGCTTACTGCGTTTGACAAGATGGGCGACGACTTCCGTATCACTCGTCGTCTGAAAGATGGCACCCTCTGCTTCTAACAGGTGCTTCAGTGAATCCGCGTTGACGAGGTTTCCGTTATGTGCGAGGGCGAGATCTCCCGTCCGCGATTTGAAATGCAGCGGTTGAGTGTTCTCAAGCGTGTTTCCTCCTGCTGTCGAATACCGGACATGTCCGATTGCATGATGTCCTTTCAGATTCGTCAGTGTCTCTTCCGAAAAGACTTCCGTTACGAGTCCTTGCCCGCGATGTGGGAAGAGGTCGTCACCGTCACTCGTGACGATGCCTGCCCCTTCTTGTCCCCGGTGTTGCAAGCTATGCAAGCCGTAATAAGCAAGTTGCGCCGCATTCGGTTGTCCGAAGATCCCGAAGACGCCACACTCCTCATTTAGTCCTTTGATGTCATATAACACGCGATTGCTCCTTCCCAGTCTCCCTGTAAGGTCGAACGGTCTGCTTCGATCCGTGTCTCTGCCGTTTCGATGACGAGAAGCTCATCGTTCGTAACGACACCGATCGCTTGAGCACCAGTCCGTTGTTCGAATGCTGTGACGTGCGTTTGTGGCACCGTAACGATGAAGCGTGATTGCGATTCGCTGAACAGGTGTAAGGTCGGTCCGTCGAACTGAACCGTCAACCCGAGGTTCGTCCCAAACGTCATCTCAGCGAGAGCGATGGCAAGACCACCTTCTGATACATCATGCATCGCATTGACTTCACCTGCTTGTACTGCCTGCTGTAACAATTGTAAGCGTGCGTGTTCGACGGCTAAATCGATCTGTGGTGCGCGACCGAATGATTTACCGAATTGCATATATTGAAGTTCACTGCCGCCAAACTCGGCTGTTGTTTCTCCTAATAGATAAATCTGGTCACCAGCTTGTTTGACGTGTTGTGTCGTGATCCATTCGGTTTGCTCGTGTAATCCAACCATTCCGACGACCGGTGTCGGGTGAACCGCTTGACCGGCTGACTCGTTGTAGAGTGAGACGTTTCCACCGATGACAGGTGTCTCAAGGACACGACATGCTTCTGCCATACCGGCTGTTGCTTGTTGCAACTGCCAGAAGCCTTCTGGTTTATCCGGATTTCCGAAGTTCAGACAATCCGTGATGGCGAGTGGTGTCGCCCCACTCGCGACGATATTACGTGCTGCTTCTGCTACCGCAATCTGTCCACCGACGTATGGATCCAAGTAGACGAAACGGCTGTTACAGTCGGTCGTCATCGCGAGCGCTTTGTTCGTGCCGCGGACACGAATGACGGCTGCGTCTGATCCTGGTGCGACGACGGTCGATGTCTGGACCATATGATCGTACTGATCGTAGACCCAGCGTTTTGAAGCGATCGTCGGCTGACGGAGTAACGCCCGCCATGTCTCAACGACATCTTCGACGACTGGAAGCGTCTCTTCCATCGCTTGGAATGCTTCATAATACGCAGGAACGCGGGATGGTTTTTCGTAGACTGGTGCTTCTTCTGCTAACGCATCAACCGGAACTTCTGCGACGATATCTCCATGATGAATCAACCGTAAGACTTTCTCTTCAATGACTTCTCCGACGTGAACGGCATGGAGTCCCCATTTGCTGACGATTGCTTCGATCTCTGCTTCGCGACCACGCTTGACGACGAGTAACATCCGCTCTTGTGATTCCGAGAGCATCATTTCGTAGGCAGTCATCCCTGTCTCTCGTTGCGGGACGTCATCGAGGTGCATCTCGATGCCCATACCGGCTTTTGAAGCCATCTCTGCTGAAGACGATGTCAGTCCGGCAGCACCCATGTCCTGCATCCCGACGAGTGCCGGATGCCCGACGATTTCAAGACACGCTTCAATCAATAGCTTCTCCATGAATGGATCGCCGACTTGAACAGCCGGACGTTTTGCTTCCGTATCCTCTCCGAGATCCTCCGAGGCAAACGTCGCACCATGGATCCCGTCGCGTCCAGTAGCTGCACCGACGTACATGACCGAGTTGCCGACACCTTTTGCCTGACCTTTTTGAATATCGGCATGGTTGATTAAACCGATACACATCGCGTTGACGAGTGGATTGCCTTCATACGAGCGATCAAATCCGATTTCGCCACCGATCGTTGGAATACCGACACAGTTGCCGTAACCGGCGATTCCGGCGACGACTTGTTCGAACAGTTGATTGACACGTGGTGTACCGAGATGACCGAAACGGAGCGAGTTCATGAGTGCGACCGGTCGTGCGCCCATCGAGAAGATGTCACGAATGATTCCGCCGACGCCTGTCGCAGCCCCTTGATACGGTTCAACAGCGGATGGGTGGTTGTGGCTTTCGATCTTAAAGACGACTGCCTGCTCATCGCCGATATCAACGACACCTGCACCTTCCCCTGGTCCTTGTAAGACACGTGGTCCAGTCGTCGGGAATTGACGGAGGACAGGTTTAGATGTCTTGTATGAACAATGCTCGGACCACATGACTGAGAACAATCCTGTTTCCGTATAGTTCGGTTGGCGTCCGAGTAAATCGACGACCATCTGGTATTCTGTATCACTCAAGCCCATCGTGGCATAGACGCGTTGCTCTTGAATCAATTCTGGTGTTGGTTCAGACTGTTGTTTTAGCATGGTGTGCCCCCTGTTTGACGAGTGAAGTAAAGAGTTTTAGTCCATCTGTTCCGCCGGTCAAGAGTTCGACCGCTCGTTCCGGGTGTGGCATCATCCCAAGAACGTTGCCGACTTTGTTCGTGATTCCGGCGATATCGCCGCGCGAGCCGTTCGGATTGTCGACATATGTGAAGGCGATTTGTCCGTTCGTTTGCAGCATCGCGTAAGTCGCATCGTCGCAGTGGTAGTTTCCTTCACCATGCGCGATCGGAATCGAGATCGTCTCGCCTGGCAGGTAATCCGATGTAAAACGTGTCTTTGTATTCTCAACCTTTAGTTCAACCGTCCGGCACATGAACTTCAAGCCGTTGTTTCGGTGCAAGACACCTGGTAAGAGTCCCGCTTCGACAAGGATCTGGAATCCGTTACATACCCCGAGGACCGTTTTCCCTTCTGCCGCAAAACGTTTGACTTCTTCCATGATCGGTGAGAAGCGCGCGATCGCGCCGCAACGAAGGTAATCTCCGTAGGAGAATCCGCCCGGTAACAGGACGCCGTCGTAGCCTTCAAGTGATGTTTCGGTATGGAAGACGTATTCAGCTTCTTCTCCGAGAGCATCCTTGACCGCATGGTACATATCTAAATCACAGTTCGATCCCGGAAAGACGATGACCGCGAACTTCATGCTGGCGTCACCTCTTCGATCGTAATCTGGTAATCTTCCATCACCGTGTTGACGAGTAGTTTTTGACACATCTCATGAATCATCGCTTCTGTCGTTTCCGTTTCAACGAGCAGTTCAATCTGTTTTCCGATTCGGACACTCTCGACACCCGTAAAACCAAGCTGTTGCAATCCGCCTTTTACAGCAACTCCTTGTGGATCTAAAATGCTTTCCCGTAATGCGATCGATACGATGACTTTTTTCATTGTGTGTTTCCTCCTAGGCGATTGAATAGTGTTTGGTAGGTCTCTGTCAGTGAACCGATGTTGCGGCGGAAGACATCTTTATCGAGATGTTCTCCAGTTGCTTGATCCCACAAACGGCATGTATCTGGTGAAATCTCATCAGCTAGTAGAATCGTTCCGTCTGCCATCTTTCCGTATTCCAGTTTAAAATCAATCAACGTGATTCCGTTTTGACGGAAGTAAGGTTGCAAGACTTCATTCACGCGAAGTGCCTTGTCCGACAACTGTTTCAACTCTTCAGAAGTCGCAATCTTCAGTAAATTGATGTGTGATGAGGTGACGAGTGGATCGCCTAACGTATCATCTTTATAGTAGAACTCAACGATTGGTGTTTCGAGTACCGTACCTTCTTCGATACCGAGCCGTTTACTCAAGCTTCCCGCGACGACGTTTCTGACGACGACTTCGAGTGGAATGATGGTGACACGACGTACGAGCTGTTCGCGCTCCGAGACACGTTCAATGAAATGTGTCGGAATGCCCGCTTGTTCGAGGATTTCAAAGAAATGACTCGTCAACCGGTTGTTCAATTCGCCTTTTCCAGCAAAGACTTCTTTTTTCTCGCCGTTGAATGCCGTGGCCTCGTCTTTATAGACGATCCGGAGCACATCCTGCTCCTGCGTCGTGTACAATCGTTTTGCTTTTCCTTCATAAAGTGGTTGCATCGCTTTCGTCCCCCATGATCCTAAGATGTAGACGGGGCAAGTGCCCCGTCTCAGGTTGATTAGTTCAAGCCACACCGTTCAAAGATTTCATCGACACGACTCGTATGATACGTCGGATCGAAACACGCATCGAGCTCTTCTTCTGTGAAAAGCTGTTGAATGTCCTGTTCTTGCCATAATAAGTCACGGAACATGATTTGTTCTTCCCACGCCTGCATCGCACGCGGTTGAACGAAATCATACGCTGCTTCACGCGACCAGCCTTTTTCGATTAAAGCGAGTAAGACATGTCCAGAGAAGATGACACCAAACGTCCGGTCCATGTTCCGCTTCATGTTGTCCGGGAAGACTGTCAAGTTCTTCACGATGTTTCCGAAACGGTTCAACATATAGTTGAGTAGTCCTGTCGCATCCGGAAGAATGATACGTTCGGCCGAAGAATGCGAGATATCCCGTTCGTGCCAAAGTGAGACGTTCTCGTACGCCGTCACCATGTGTCCACGGATGACTCGGGCAAGACCTGTCATGTTCTCTGAACCGATTGGATTCCGCTTGTGCGGCATCGCCGATGATCCTTTTTGACCTTTAGCGAAGAATTCTTCGACTTCACGTGTTTCCGTCTTTTGCAGACCCCGGATTTCCGTTGCCATCTTTTCGATCGATGTCGCGATCAAAGCAAGCGTCGACATATAGTGTGCATGACGATCACGTTGTAACGTTTGCGTGGAGACCGGAGCTGGTTTTGTTCCTAACTTTTCGCAGACATACTTTTCAATGAACGGATCGATGTTCGCGAATGTTCCGACGGCACCTGACATCTTGCCATATTCGACCGTCTCACGTGCTGCTTCGAAACGGACTTTGTTTCGTTTCATCTCTTCATACCAAAGCGCTAGTTTCAGACCGAACGTCGTCGGTTCTGCATGTACGCCATGTGTGCGTCCCATCATGACCGTATATTTATGTTCGTTCGCTTTGACTTTTAAGATGTCGATGAACCGATCGAGATCTGCAGCAAGAATGTCGTTTGCTTGCTTCAACAGATACGAGAGTGCTGTATCGACGACGTCCGTTGACGTGAGTCCGTAATGGACCCACTTGCGTTCTTCTCCAAGTGTTTCAGAGACAGCGCGCGTAAAAGCGATGACATCATGACGTGTCTCTTGCTCGATTTCAAGGATGCGGTTGACATCAAATGAGGCATTGTCCCAAAGCAACTGGACGTCCTCTTTCGGGATGACCCCTAGTTCACTCCATGCTTCACACGCAAGGATCTCGACTTTTAACCAAGCCTCGAATTTGTTTTGTTCGGTCCAGATCGCTTTCATCTCAGGACGTGTATACCGTTCGATCATTGAACTGTCTCCTTCCATATCGACAGGCGTTCGACTTCTGCCAAAGCATCGTCGACGGTATCCGCAAGAATGTTCAAATGTCCCATCTTGCGACCTGTCTTGGCTTCTGCTTTTCCATATAAGTGAACTTTCGTCCGAGCGTTTAGTCTCGGTAGTTCCTCGTATAATGCTGTGACATGCTGACCCAGGATGTTCGCCATGACGACCGGTGTCGTCAGACGGGTATCACCGAGTGGGAGACCACTGATGGCACGGATATGTTGCTCGAATTGGGATGTTTCGCAAGCATCAATCGAATAGTGACCCGAATTGTGTGGTCGGGGTGCTAGTTCATTGACGATTAGTCGAGAACCAACGACAAACAACTCGATGGCCAGTGTACCGATCAGCCCGACGGCATCCGCGATCGATTCAGCGAGCGCAATTGCTTCTTGTTCGAGCGATTCAGAAATGCGTGCCGGTACAATCGATAGATGCAAAATGTTCTCTTGGTGAATGTTCTCACTGACTGGGAAGACACGTGTTTCTGTTGCGCTTCGAGTGACGATGACGGAAATTTCCTGATCAAACGGTAACCACTGCTCCGCAACATACTCTGTCGGTTCGAATCGTTCGATTGCCGCTTGGAACTGTTCTTCCGTCCGGATGACGGTCTGTCCTTTTCCGTCATAGCCGAATCGTGCTGTCTTCAAGACGAACGGTAACCCGAGTCGCTGTTTTGCTTCCTCTAAGTCAGAAGGATGCGTCACCGGATGGTACGGAGCGACAGAGTGTCCAATGCGTTCAATCATCTCTTTTTCCCGTACCCGATGTTGCGTTTGAAAAAGGAGATCCGTTCCATGAATCAGTTTCGTCCCGATTGCTTCAGCGACTTCCGTTGAGATGTTCTCAAATTCGTAGGTGACGACATCTGATTCAGCTGCGAGCTGTTTGGCTGCCTCGACATCCGTGAAGGGAGCTTGGATATGTTGATCCGCCACTTGCGCACATGGTGCGTTGTCTGTTGGGTCGAGTGTCAAAATCTCAAAGCCCATCTCACGCGCCGACAGAGCCATCATTCGACCAAGTTGACCGCCGCCTAATATCCCGATTCGTTTCATAGCAGGTTCCCTCCAGATGCAATGACGTCTCCTTCTAGTTCGACTCGCATATGATCGAGCTTGCGGGCAAGTCGTTCATCTTGAATCGAAAGAATTTGAGCAGCTAGCAATCCGGCGTTTTTTGCGCCTGCTTCTCCGATGGCAACCGTTGCGACCGGTACACCACCTGGCATTTGAACGATCGAGAGCAAGGAATCAATTCCTTGGAGCGCTCTACTTTTCACAGGAACACCGACGACGGGTAATGTCGTTTTAGCGGCTACCATGCCCGGTAGATGAGCAGCACCGCCTGCACCGGCAATGATGACCTTCAGTCCTCGTTCACGTGCTGATTCAGCATAACGAAACATTAGATCCGGTGTCCGGTGTGCGGAAACGACTTTCTTTTCGTAAGGAATCTCAAGTTGCTCCAACACATCACATGTATGTTTCATCGTTTCCCAATCCGATTGACTTCCCATGATGACGCCGACTTCTGCATTTCCCATCGCTGTTTCCTCCTTTGTGCATAAAAAAAGCCCAAACCACGGCTAAAAGGGTGGCTTAGGGTATAAAAAGGTACGCCAAAGAAATATCGACGAACATCCATATACCCCATAGTCCAACGATTTAGGGTCGTTGGGTAGAAACTTGCAAGCCATATCCCTGCTATTATACGAGGTGTTTATATTCAATCATCCTGTCACGACTTCATCTTAACAAGTCCATCCCAAGGCGTCAACCAAAGGCGAACAATTTAATTGTCTGAAAATTTATCGTTCGGTTTTAAAAGTAGTTTTTCTGATTTCATCTAGTGTCCATTCGGAGTTTATTTTCTTGAAAGGCATCACATGGAATCAAGCACTAAAAAAAGCACCCTCCACATGATTCGGAGGATGCTCTAGGCAGTTATTCGTTCTCTTTCACTTTGCAATCGAAGACGATTTGCTGACGAATTGGATACGGTTCGCCATTAGCGTCTAATCCAAAGATCGGTTCTTCTCGTCGGACCGTCGGGCGGTATCCCATGGCATCGATACGATCCAAACAGGCACCAATCGTCTCGTTCTCTTCGACGGCTACGCGTAGTTTCGTTTTTTTCGCCATATCCCTGTTCAGTCCCTTCATTAAAATGGATACATGTCTTTCTACAAAAAGACACAAAAAAGCGGCGGCCCTTGAGCGTATGCTCCAGAACCACCGTTTGCCTGGCAACGTCCTATCCTCACAGGGGGAAGCCCCCAACTACTTTCGGCGTTC
>NZ_WBYY01000032.1:0-23735 GCF_048985645.1 Exiguobacterium sp. A1_3_1
GTGGGCTCGGAGATGTGTATAAGAGACAGGGATTGAGGATGTCGCGACAATGTATAAATATAACATCATTTTATGTAACTCCGACCAAAACCGGGAAAAAGAGATTCATTTGCTCAATACATTACTCGGAAAACAGGTGGATGGAATCATCTTCATGGGTGGACGTTTGCATGAGGATCTCGTTCGTGAGTTCAAAACATCACCGGTTCCGATCGTTCTTGCTGCGACGTTGAATCAAGATTATGATCTTCCTGCCGTCAATATCGATTATGAGAGTGCTGCGCACGATGCTGTTAAGTCTTTGATTGACCGTGGACATGAACGGATTGGATTCATCACTGGACCACTTGAACAGCAAATCAATGGTGAAAAGAAATTTGCGGGTTATCGCCGAGCACTCGAAGAAGCAAATCTTCCGTTTAACGAGCAAAATGTCGTCCTTGGAAACTATACGTATGATTCAGGAATGAAGGCGATGAATCAATTGCTTGAACTTGGAGAAGATTGCCCACGCGCGATTTTTGCTGGAACGGATGAGATGGCTCTTGGTGTCATCCATGCCTTACAGGATGCGGGACACCGTGTACCGGAAGACTTCGAAGTCATCGGACACGATAACACACGTCTTGCAACGATGATTCGTCCGAAACTGACGACTGTCGTTCAACCGATGTATGATATCGGAGCAGTCTCGATGCGTCTATTGACGAAAATCTTGAACAAAGAAGAAATTGAAACGAACGATGTCACGTTACCACACCGGATCGAACAACGGGATTCGACACGTCCTTAATCGAAAAAACGTCTCTTCTCTCAAGCAAGCTGCTTGAAAAAAGAGACGTTTTTTTATTTCGCGACGGTAATAAGTTCATCTTGGTGATGGTGGAGTTGGTCATTTTCGACATGGAGTCGAACCGTCGTCTGACCAGGTGCAGTCAATGTTACTTTCCCGCTGTAAGCATCACCCTTTTTTTCTAGAGGAACGTAGTTATGCTTTTCAATGCCCGTTTCAATGACTTCCACTTGTACGTTCGCTTTTAGCGGTTTCCCATCGAGGAAAACATGAAAGGAGACGGGAAGTTCAGCACCAGCTTTCGCTTTTGTTGCGCCCATGTAATGGACAGACAGACCGTCGACGGCTTCGTGATCATGTCCATGCTCGTGCGATGCTTCCTCTTTTTCATGTGAATGATCCATGACGACGAATGAGATCTTATCCATATGATGGAGTCCTTTTTTATCATTGATATGATACAGTCCTTCATACTCACCTTCAGCAAGTTTAGCTTCTGCTTGATAAGAACCGGTCTTTTTCAAGGCTGCCTTGAACTTTTGATGGGCACCGTCTTGTTTTCCGGCTTCCCAAACTTCAAATGTCACGTCCTCAAGATTGACTGGTTTCTTTTGTTCGACAGCTGACGCTTTAAAAACAACTTTATCTTCTTCCATTGTCTTGGCTGGAACATTAACGTTGACCTCGACCGTCGGTTTTCCTGACCCTTGCATGTTATCGTGATCCATTGCCTGTTTTTCATTGCCGCACCCTGCGAGTACGATCCCCGTCGATAGAATAAGACCGGAATAAAGCCATGCCTTTTTCATGATGATTCCCCCAACTATTATTCATTTACTAAGTAAAAATTCCATATTTAGTATAGCAACAAGTTGTGAACTCCGAACGAAATAAATGTGAAGATAAAAAGTCAATTAATCAATGGAGTAAGGGGAAGTCGCAGTCAATTGTTTCTTACGCTCATCACTTACGAACGGCCAAATCAGTCGTTTGACGGTCTCCCAATTTTTTTCTTCGATTTCAGGTCGTCGCGGAATGGTGGGGTAGAGTGGTGTTGGATCATGCCAGTGTGTTGGTGGGGGTGTTTCTTGTCCACTCCAACGTTTTTGCCATGAAGTAGGAATCTCTCCGTGAAACGGAGCTTGTCCGGTCATGGCAGCAAAAACTTGACTCCACGCGCGGGGGACGACACGATACCAGTCATAGCCACCGCCTCCTAAAGCAACGATTTTTCCATTCGTATATTTATTTGCTGCAGCGACGGCGATTTGAGGGATCTGCTCATAACTTTTCATCGTTAAGGATAAATGAGTCAATGGATCAAGCGCGTGTGCATCGGCACCATTTTGCGTAATGATGAGATCTGGTTGGAACAATTCGCAGGCTTCAAAGAGTGCCGTCTCATACGCGAGTAAAAACGAATCATCTTCCGTAAAGGCGTCCAGTGGCACGTTCCAGCTGAATCCATACCCTTCTTCAGACCCCCGTTCCGTCACCATTCCCGTTCCTGGAAATAAGTAGCGACCCGTCTCATGGAGAGACAATGTCATGACGTCCTTTCGATTATAAAAGGCCCATTGTACACCATCACCGTGATGGGCGTCTGTATCGACATAAAGAATTTTACAGTGATATTTTTCAATCATGGCTGCCATGGCGACAGCGGTATCGTTATAGACACAAAAACCAGAGGCACGTCCACGGAATCCGTGATGCAATCCACCGCCGATATGAAAGGTCCGTTTATATTGACCAGATAAGACGAGATCACACGCTTCGATCGTGCCACCGACAAGGAGAGAAGCGCCCGAATGCATCCCTTGAAACAAAGGGGTATCTTCTGTCCCAAGACCATACATCTGTGCCTTGAGGGGGGTTAATGCTCCGGTTCCAGCTGCTTTGACGGCGGCAATATAATCCTGATCATGAACGAGTGACAATTCTTCATCAGTCGCATGACGTGGCGCGATACAAGGAATGTCATCTAATTGATGCATCGCTTCAAGCAAGGAAACAGTTAATTCGAGGCGAATCGGATTGAATGGATGTGTCTCCGAAAACCGATAAGTCGCTTCTTCAGGACTGTACAGATAAGCAAAATCCTTCATCTGCTCACATCCGGTCCAAGTACATCGAATCCTTCTTTGCGCAACTTTTCGATGATCCGAATCGGATTCATCGTCTGGACACGAAACGCAACGATCCGGACATACGGATCGTCTGTTGGATATACGAGTACATTTAAGATATTGATATTCGTTTTGGCAAGCAGTGCGGCAATCTTTGCTAATGTTCCAGCAGTGTTCTCAACACGGATTTCGATTTGAGAACTTGGTTCGAGTGCACCTGTCAATTGAACGAATGTCCGCAACAAATCCGTTTCCGTGACGACACCGACAAGGCGTCGACCGCGGACGATTGGCAGACACGTCAATCGGTATTCATAAAACAGCACAGCCGCATCTTCGAGAAAATCGAGCGGATGAGCCGTGACAGGACTTTCAATCATGATGCTTGAGACCGGATACTGTAGGTCTTGTTTTGCTGTATCCGGATGAAAGATACTACTTGCGCTTTGAATTTCCTTTAATCCGACAAGACCGACGAGTTCATGGCGGGCATTGACGACAAGAACATGACGAATCTGATGACGTTGCATGAGTTCGACCGCATGCGCGATGGAATTCGTCGGTTGCATCGTGATGCACGTCGTATTCATGATTTGTTCGATTAACATGACGATTCCTCCTCGAGCTCAGTCATACATGAAGCGTCTTCTCAAGCGTAGCGCATCAAAATGAGCGACGACTTCAGGTGAGACGTGTTTTCCGATACGTGCCATCAGGCAGTTGGCAGGATGGGAGGCGATTTCCGGATCGTCGGTCGGGAAGAAGACAAGACCACCATGGTTCATCATCTTCTCCATGATCTTTCGGTAATCCCAGACCGATAGTCCGCTCCCTTTTAGGTCCCAATGCCAATAATATTCAGTCGTTAAAATCAAATAGTGTTCCATAGCAGGATCGAGCATAGAGATTTCAAGCAATTTTTTACCGATCTGTTGTCCGCGGAACCGAGAGGAGACTTCGATCGCTCCGAGTTCCAAGATGTACGGATTGTTTCCTTCGCTCCACGTTTCGTAAGGGTCAGGGTATAAGTAAGTCACATAACCGATGATTTCCGTTCCTTGACGAGCGACGATGATCCGTCCTTCCTCAAGGTCTGCGATCTCAACGAGTGCTTGATGTTGTTCAGCGGGTGGACGAAAAGCCGTCAACCCTGAATCGAGTGTATACGTTGCTAGTGTTTGACTCGGTACGGGACCTTCGATGTCAACGGGACCGAGTGATGTTTCATGCGTCCGATGATTGAATTGTTTTTCAAACATGTAAGCGTCACCACCTTCCTATTCATTATAGACGAAAGCGCTTGAGCAAAGAGAGGGATTTTTTAACAAATTGACGGCAAATGGATTGAACTGACGGATAACTAGCTTATAATAAAGAGGAAAACATAGAAGGGGAGGAACGAGACATGAAAGTTTTGAAAGCGCTTCCGGGGAAGCATTGGTTAGCAGAGTATGATGAAACGAACACGTACGACTGGAAAGATGCTGAGCAGTACTTTTCATGGGCGACAACGGGGAAAGTCAACATGGCTCATGAAGCAATCGACCGCCACGCAGAAGGCGAGCGAGCGAACAAGGATGCGCTGATCTATTTCGATGGAACGACGGAACAACGATTCACATATGCAGATATGAAACGATTGACGAATAAAGCGGCAAACGTATTAGTCGATGCAGGGGTCAAAACGGGTGACCGGATTTTCATCTTCATGCCACGTTCACCGGAATTGTATTTTGCCTTGCTTGGCGCACTGAAAGTAGGCGCAATCGTCGGTCCGTTATTTGAAGCATTCATGGAACAAGCGGTCCGTGATCGCCTGCTTGATTCTGAAGCGAAGTTACTCGTGACGACGAAGGCACTGCTCCCACGTGTTCCAGTTGGGGAACTGGAATCACTTGAAAAGGTAGTACTTGTCGACGAAGATGTCGAAGAATCGGACACATTACTCGATTTCCGCAAAGCGTTCGAGCAAGCATCCGATGTATTCGAACCGGTCTGGCTAGATCGTGAAGACGGATTGATCCTGCACTACACTTCAGGATCGACAGGAAAGCCGAAAGGTGTGCTCCACGTTCAAAATGCGATGATTCAGCACTTAATGACAGGTCGCTGGGTACTTGATCTCCAAGAAGATGATATCTACTGGTGTACGGCTGATCCGGGGTGGGTCACAGGAACAAGTTACGGTATCTTCGCTCCGTTCTTGAACGGGGCAACGAATATCGTCGTCGGTGGACGCTTCAATCCGGATTTCTGGTACAGTGTCATCGAGAAGTACAAGGTAACAGTTTGGTATAGCGCACCGACCGCTTTCCGGATGTTAATGGGAGCTGGCGCGGATGTTGCGAATCATCATGATCTCTCAAGTCTTCGTCATGTATTGTCTGTCGGCGAACCGTTGAACCCAGAAGTCATTCGTTGGGGCAAAGAAGCGTTCGATCAACGGATTCACGATACATGGTGGATGACGGAGACAGGCGCGATGATGATTTGTAACTACAAGTCGATGGACATCAAACCGGGATCGATGGGGAAACCGATTCCAGGAACTCAGGCTGCGATCATTGATGATCAAGGAAATGAGTTACCGCCATTCCGAATGGGGAACCTTGCTTTAAAAACACCATGGCCATCGATGATGCGTCAAATTTGGAACAATCCGCAGAAATATGAATCGTATTTCTTTAAAGGATGGTATGTCTCAGGGGATTCTGCCTATATGGATGACGAAGGTTACTTCTGGTTCCAAGGACGTGTCGATGACGTCATCATGACGGCTGGAGAACGGGTTGGTCCGTTTGAAGTCGAAAGTCGTCTCGTCGAGCATCCAGCTGTCGCGGAAGCTGGTGTTATCGGGAAACCAGATCCAGTCCGCGGTGAAATCATCAAGGCATTCATTGCCTTGCGTGATGGTTACGAGCCGACGGATGAGCTAAAACAAGAAATCCAAGCATTCGTCAAAGAGGGGCTTGCTGCTCATGCGGCACCGAGAGAAATCGATTTCCGGGATAAATTACCGAAGACACGAAGTGGTAAAATCATGCGCCGTGTTCTAAAAGCATGGGAGTTAAATCTCGAAACAGGGGATCTCTCGACGATGGAAGATTAAACTTAAAAACAGTTCCAGTAAAATGCAGAGATTAGTAAGTTCAAAAAGTTCTATTATGGAAATTTTATCCCCCTCAAGTAAGGGGGATTTTTTATTACAAAATTTTTAAAAATAGATGATAGAAAGTTAAAAGAGTTCTTTTATGTTATAATTTTACTGAATTATTTTTCCAATAAAAGAGTAGGGAGATGGTTTGTTTGGTTAAAATCAAGACTTTAAAATCTGGTTTAATTCTTTCCACCGTTCTAACTGTATCTTTAGGCGCACCAAGCTTTGCAAGTGCTGATTCAGGGAGTTCAACTCTACCTACAAAAGATTCGGGATTACATGCTATGTATTACAAAATGTATGCTCCAAAATCTCAAACTAAATACAAGCAATTTAGCGTGGCGATCCAAAAAGTAAATAAGATTAATAAAGACAACAATAAATTAATCTTGTACGGTGGCTTAGTAGCTGGAGGAGGAAATCTTGTTACTCAAGTTAATAGTATAAAAAACATGCCTTATGTTGGAACGGCATTAAAGGCTGTGACATCAGGTGGAACTGCAATGGCTTTAGTTGGTACCTATGGAAAAATGACGTATTCTAAGTTTAAAAAAGATAGTTTAATTATGCACAAAACTTATTTCAAATGGACAAACGCTTCCAGACTAGAATATTCTGTAAAAATAGAATCCTGGGCGACGTATAAAGGTAAACCAGTATCTAAAGTAAAAGTATCAACCTTCTCTAAGTCACTCTAAATTAAAACTTTCAAAATGAGGTTGTAATATAATCCAGTTTAATAAACGAAAGACCCTCGAAACGAGTAGTCGTATCGAGGGTCTTTTCCTATAAAATCAGTTAGTTGTGTTCCAACTTCTTTTTATTAGTTTTCAGAAGCATCGTCTTTCTTTTCATCTTGCTTTTTCTGTTGTTCTTGTTGTTTCTTAGCGTCAGCTTCCGCTTTCTTCTTAGCTTCTGCCTCGGCTTTCGCTTTTGCATCGGCAGCACGTTTTGCGTCTTCCTCTGCTTTTTTCTTCGCATCTGCTTCAGCTTGTTGTTCGTTTTGTTGAGCTTCTTGTTTCTGTTCTTCCGCTCTGCTTGCTTCTTCTTCTGCTCGCTTAGCTGCTTCTTCTTTCTTTTTCTCAGCTTCCGCTTTTTTCTTCGCCTCTTCGGCTTTTTTCTTTTTATCTTCTTCTTTGAAACGACCACTGTTCTTAAAGTCATTTGCTGTTACAGAAGATGGTTGTGTGAAGCGAGCACCTGATTTGAAATAGCTGTTATTAGCGCCATATGCTGCGTTCGCCATTTGAGACCATAGCGTCTGTGTACGTTGATAATACGTCGTCGGACCGATGAGCGAGTTGTTTTGGTCATGTCCTGTCCAGACGGCAAGGGTCACACCAGGTGTCGAACCAACAAGGTAAGAGTCTTTGACATCATTGGTCGTACCGGTTTTACCTGCCCAGTCTCCAGGAACATTCAATCGGTCTTTTGCAAATGTTGCTGTACCTTTTGTGAAGACACCGCGCATCATATCAAGCGTCAAGTAAGCCGTTCGTGGTTCGTAAATTCGCTTTTTCTTTGGTTTTGCTTTATAAATGTTTTTTCCATCTTTCGTGATTTTCGAAATGACGTATGGTTGCACGAATTCACCATAGTTCGCGAGTGTTGCGTAAGCACCAGCAAGTTCGACTGGTGTGATCTCCATCGTTCCGAGTGCTGCCGAAGGAGCATAACGAATCGCATCCGGTACTTCCACGCCCATATCGACGAGTTTTTGAATCGAGTTCGACATGTTCATCTTCTCGTAAATCTTAACAGCAGGTACATTTAATGAAAGTTCAAGTGCGGTGCGAACCGTCACGTTCCCACGATAACGACCGCCTTCGTTCTTGATTGGGCGATCACCTGGTTGACGTGGTACGGTCTGGTAGTAATACTCTTCGTCATTGACGGTCGATCCCGGAGTAATTAAACCGTTCTCGATACCATTTGAATATACGAGAATTGGTTTTGCTGTCGATCCGATCTGACGTTTGGCTTGGAATGCCCGGTTGAAGTCATCCGCTTTCCCATCCATATAGCGCCCGCCGACGAATCCAAGGATACGACCTGTTTCGTTTTGAACCATGACCGCTGCTGTCTCTTCGGGATCTTGTTTTGAAACGGTTTTTTTCGTTTTTGGATCCACGACTTGTTTGTACTGCATGCTGCCAGGGAAGTTTCCATTGTTCTTCGCAGGTTGTTGCATGGATTCATGAATTTTCTTATCCAGCGTCAAGTGAACTTTGTACCCACCTTGACGGAGAGCAACCAGTGCTTGATCCTGGTAGTTTGCTCGAACTTCTGCTAGTTCAGACGGTTTGACCTCATCTTCTTTAATTCCATCTTGTTTCATCAAGTACTTCGTCATGATTTTTGTTGCTTCACGCTCTGCTAAGTCGTAGACATACGGATATGTGTCACGTGAACGTTTCGATTGTTTCGCAAAGTCTTTCGTGATATCGTACTTGATCGCTTTTTCGTATTGTTCTTTTGTGATGTTTTTTGCGACATACATCCGCTTCAAGACGGTTTTCATCCGATTGATACTTGGTGTCAAATCTTTCTTGACGACGCCACCTTGAAGATACGGTGTGTAATAATAAGGGTTTTTCGGAATGCCGGCGAGGAAGGCTGCTTGTGGTAATGTCAGCTTTTTCGCTGATTTATTAAAGACACCTTGAGAAGCCGCTTCAATTCCAGCAATGTTACGTCCGAGTGAATTTCGACCAAATGAGACGACATTCAAATAAGCTTGAAGAATTTCGTCTTTTGACATCGCATTCTCGAGGCGTAGCGCTAAGATGATTTCCTTTGCTTTGCGTTCGAACGAGACTTCATTCGTCAAAATTTGGTTTTTAATTAATTGTTGAGTCAACGTACTTCCGCCAGTCCGTGACGCGGAGTTTGTCAGCTCTTGCAAGACTGCACGCAATGTTGCTTTTGGGACAACACCATCATGCTGATAAAAATCAGTATCTTCAGTTGATAAGACGGCATCTAATAAATACGGAGAGATATTTTTAATGTCGACAGGCTGACGTTCTTCATCAGTAGAGACGTTCGTCAATTTCTCGCCGCTTCCCCAATAAATCTGACTCGTTACTGCATAGCTATTGACTTGTTGTTTCATTTCCGTCAATGGAGGGGCTTTCGTACCTTTGACAAGGGAAGCGAAGTATCCGCCGGCAGCTCCGACAGAAAAGCTTCCAATGAGCAACACTGCTATGATGAGGAATAAAATGATGTTCCATGAAACATCGTATGTGATATTCGACCAGTGCCGAACGGCTTTCGTCCGGGGGTGATTCCAAAACTTGGACCAGTTCTCGCGCATAAATGATCTCCTTTGCATCTTAAACTTAGGTGTAAATTAATATTAAATCACAGATAGACGTATTATACCATAAATCCATTGCTTAATTTTGGCTTGACAGCGGATTCGCCTTCGACGTATCATGAAACCATCTTATTTTCATATGATACGTTAAACAGTGATCGGAATACAGTAGTAAGTCACTCCCTGTGACAGAGACCTAGTGGTGCTGCGAACTAGGACACAGTGAACTTATGAATTACGCTTCCAGGAGTTTCTTGAGAAATCAAGCGGTCCGTCCCGTTATCGACGAACCAAGTGGTCCTTTTTAAAAGGGCAATCAGGGTGGTACCACGGAATCTTCCGTCCCTTCGTCTTAGACGAAGGGACGGTTTTTTATTGTTAAAAGTGAACTTTAGGAGGAGACACAATGACGTTATTAGAGGATTTAGAATTTCGCGGTTTAATTAACCAGATGACGGATGAAGAAGGATTGAAGACATTACTCGAGACACCAACGACACTTTACACAGGATTTGATCCAACAGCGGATTCACTTCACATCGGACACCTGTTGCCGATCTTAGTCTTAAAACGATTCCAACAAGCAGGACACCATGTCGTAGGTCTCGTTGGTGGAGCAACGGGAATGATCGGAGACCCGAGTGGTCGCGCAACAGAACGTTCGTTGAATACATCGGATATCGTCGAAGAGTTCGCGAATCGGATTAAGGACCAGTTGTCACGTTTCTTACCACTTGAAGGAGAAAACCCGGTCACGATCGCCAATAACCTGGACTGGACGAAAGATTTGACGATCATCGATTTCTTACGCGATATCGGAAAACACTTCCCGGTCAGCTACATGCTTGCGAAAGACTCTGTTGACTCACGCCTTCAAAACGGGATCTCATTCACTGAGTTCTCATACATGTTACTTCAATCGTTTGACTTCTTGAAACTCTACGAAGACAAAGGATGCCGCCTTCAAGTCGGAGGTAGTGACCAGTGGGGGAACATCACAGCAGGGATGGAATTGATTCGTCGTGCGGGTCATGAAGAAAAAGCATTCGGATTGACGGTACCGCTTGTTACAAAAGCAGACGGTCAAAAATTCGGTAAGACAGCAGGTGGTGCGGTTTGGTTAGACGCTGACAAAACGTCACCGTACGAGTTCTACCAATTCTGGTTCAACGTTGACGATCTTGACGTCATCAAGTTCTTGAAATACTTCACGTTCTTAACGCACGAAGAACTCGACGCGCTCGCAGAAGAAGTCAAGGCAGCACCAGAGAAGCGTGTCGCGCAACGTCGTCTCGCAGAAGAGATGACAGTTCTCGTCCATGGTGAAGAAGGGCTGAAACAAGCGCAACGTATTACGACGGCACTCTTTAGTGGAGACATTAAATCGTTGCAAGTCGAAGATATCGAAGATGCGTTCAAAGGAATGCCACGCTTTACACTCGGTGAAGCGACAAACCTCGTCGACGTTCTCGTTGAGGCGAAGATCAGTCCGTCAAAACGTCAAGCACGTGAAGACGTTACGAACGGTGCGATCTACCTGAACGGAGAACGCGAGCAAGATTTAACGAAAGAAATCACGGAAGCTGATGCAATCGGTCGCTTTACGATCGTACGTCGCGGAAAGAAAAAATACTTCGTCGTCGAGCATGCTTGATGATATACGAAACGCTCCCTGCACTTAGATGCAGAGAGCGTTTTTTTAAGCTGTCCGGAATAAACGGAGTGGCAACAAGCGAACGGCGATTGTTGTGGCGATGACGGCTTTGATCGTATCCCATAAGACAAAAGGATAGTTGATCGCAAAGGCATCTTTGAACGATAGATCGAGTACAGCCATTAAACCGAATGTTCCAAGCAAGTAGACTAAACCAAGTCCGAAGACGATCATCCCGATGAAGAGGGGAACGAAGCGACGCGTTTTTTCAGCAACAAGTCCGATGAAGAATCCGGCAATCGGAAAGGCAATCAAATAACCAACGGTTGGTCCGACGAATGGGGCTAGTCCGCCTTTTCCGCCAAGCACCGGTAGACCAGCTGCTGCGAGTAATAAGAAAATCAAGACAGCGAGTCCACCACGTTTTCCACCGAGAATCGCGCTGACCGTCATGATCGCGAGCATCTGGAGCGTGATTGGAACAGCGCCGACAAGTTGAATCTGTGGCAAAGAACTGACGGCTGCGATGATGGCAGCACCAAGGGCGATGAATGTTAAATCTCTTGTTTTCATGAATGAAGTCCTCTTTTCTGTTTGTGTTAACTATTTATGTTTAAAGGTTAACACAAACGGATGAATGACGTCACTCTTTTTTTAAGACCAGGTATACATTTTAGTCATAGGCATAAAAAAAGCACCCACCGAAGTGAGTGCTGGAACAATCGATTAACGTGAGTAGTACTCGACGACGAGTTGTTCTTGGATTTGATCGTTCAATTCAGAACGCTCAGGAAGACGGACGAACGTTCCTTCGAGCTTCTCAGCATCGAAAGTAACGAAGTCTTTAGTTGCTGGAGCAACTTCGAGTGCTTCTTTGATAACGACAAAGTTCTTCGATTTTTCGCGAACTGAGATCGTTTGACCTGGTTTCACGCGGAATGATGGGATATCAACGCGTTGTCCATCAACTTGGATGTGACCGTGGTTGACGAGCTGACGAGCAGCACGACGTGTACGAGCCATACCCATACGGTAAACGACGTTATCAAGACGTGCTTCGAGTAAGAACATGAAGTTCTCACCGTGGATACCAGGCATTTTGCCAGCATCGTTGAAGATACGGTTGAATTGGCGTTCGTTTACTCCGTACATGTGACGAAGTGTTTGCTTCGCTTGAAGTTGAAGACCGTACTCAGATACTTTACGACGGCTGTTACCGTGTTGACCTGGTGCGTAAGGGCGTTTTGCGATTTCTTTTCCTGTTTCAGTAAGTGAGATACCGAGACGACGTGAGAGTTTCCAAGCTGGACCTGTATAGCGAGCCATAATAAGACTCCTCCTTATTGTTCGTTATTATTTGCATAAAAATAATAACGCCATCAAACCCACATTACGCCCATTTCATGATGTGGCACCCTCGCTTGATAGCAAAGTTACACGATGCCCCTCCGGTTATTCACCGAGTCATGAAATGTGATACGTAAGCGATTTGACCGCTATCGTTATCATTTCTGCACTTTTACAAGTATACGGTGTGGACAATCGACTGTCAATCAGAATTACAGATGGCGAAGCAGTGTCGTACAGAATGCTTCTAGACCAGCTTGATCGACTTCGTCAAAACGGTTGAATTCTGGGCTGTCGATATCGAGGACACCGATCGTTTGTCCGTCTTTGACGAGTGGAATGACGATTTCTGAATTCGAAGCCGCGTCACATGCGATGTGACCTGGGAACTGATGCACATCTTCGATTCGTTGTGTCGTCTGTTCTGCTGCGGACGTTCCGCATACACCACGACCAAATGGAATACGAACGCATGCTGGAAGTCCTTGGAACGGTCCGAGGACGAGTTGGTTTTGCTCCGTATCCGTCAAATAGAAGCCGACCCAGTTGATACGATCGAGGAACTGGTTGAGCAACGCGCTCGCATTCGATAAGTTCGCGACTTGATTGTCTTCTCCCATTAATAGCGCATCGAGTTGTTTTGATAGCATGTCGTATTGTTTCGTCCGGTCACCTTCATATGTCTTTGTTTCGAACATAATAAAAATTCCTCCCGTGAAAAGTGTATTTTTCTTAGTTTAACGAGTTTTCGCGTAGCTGACAAACAATTGATTTTTGGAAAAAGGATTCAAAACAGCGGAAGAAATCAGGAAAAGCCTTTGTAAATCTATGCAAAACGGTTGCGCTATACTATTATAAGGATAAGATTATTGCGATTTAGAGAAAATCTAAAGTCGTAGGACAGAGTGGAGGTCGTGACAAATGTGGGCATGGGTGATCGGAGTCATCGTCATCGTATTACTCGTCATGCTGTTTAGCATGATCAGTCGAAAAAAATACTACACGAAAATCGATGAACTTGATATGCGCAAACAAGGCATCGTCAGTGCATCGATTCCAAAGGAGTTGCAGGACTTAAAGCAACTACCGATGGCGGGTGAGACGGAGACGAAGTTCAGCTCCTGGCATCAAGCGTGGGAAGAGTTATTAACGGTCCACGTCGCCCAAATCGATGAGACCCTTTACCGGGCGGAGGAAGCGCTCGATAAATATCGGTTCATCGCCGTCAAGAATGACCTCGAAGTAACGGAACAATTGATTGCAGAACTCGAAGGGTTGATCGATGAGATGCTCGTCGAGATGTCGACGTTCAAAACGAATCAATCGGTTCTAGCCGAACTGAAAGCTCAAGGGGAAGCCGATTCAGGGCAAGTTCGGAAATCATTATTGATTCAAGCGAACTCATTCGGTCCGGCGCTTGCGCGTCTCGAAGAACGAAGTGAACAAATCGACGCGCACTGGAATGAGATGTGTCAGTACGAAGCTTCAGGTGAAGTGACGAAGGCGTATGAAACAAGTTTGTTACTCGAGCAAGAAGTAGCAACGACGCGTCAACTCGTTGAACTCGTACCGAAACAATGGAAGATTCTCGCTCATGAATTGCGTCAACGGATTGATCAGCTCGGAGCGGGCTATAAGGAAATGTCATTAGATGGGTATCCACTTGAACCACTCGGTCTCCAATCCGAGATCAAACGGTTCGAGGAACAACGTCTGAGCCTTTCTGAAAAAATCGAAATGCTAGAAGTCGACGGTTTGGAAGAGGCGATTCAACAGTTATCGGCCGATGTGGATCAAATGTATGATACGTTCCGTCGTGAGGTCGATGCGCGTCATCAAGTGAAAAAAGAAAACCAATTCTTGAAACAAAAAGCGCTACGGATGCGTGAACGGATTCATCAATTGGCACAAGAGTTCAGCATCCTACGTGAAAAATATGAAATCTCAGCAGATTTAGGGATTCACTATGAGACAATCCAGCGTGACGAAGAGCTACTGTTTGAAGCAGCAAAAGATCTTGATGAGTCGATTGCCGGAAAAATCATCCCGTTCAGTATGCTCGAAGATCAGATGCGCGATGCGATTCGCCTCGAAGAACAGTTGATGATTCAGTACGAACGCTTTACGGTCGAACTCCAGGCACTTCGAAAAGAAGAGACGGAAGTTCGCGAACGAATCGTCGAATGGCGTCATCAGCTGTCGCAGACACGCCTCCGTCTGAAACGACTCGGATTACCGAACTTACCGGCTGAGGTGGAAGAAGCGCTCCGAAATGCAAATCGTTCACTGCAGACGCTTGAGACACGGTTAGAGGAGTTACCGTTTAACGTTCGATCGATCGTCGCACAAAGTCAAGACGTCCAAGAAACGTTTAAACATGTGCAAGAACGGTTAGATACATTAGTGTTCGAAGTCACGTATGCCGAACGGCTCGTCCAGTATGCGAACCGGTACCGTCGCCACGACAACGAGATACATATGTCGCTGACGATCGCGGAAACGAAGTTCTTAGCGGGAGACTATGAACGAACGATTGTCTTAGCGGAACGTGTCCTAAATGAATACGATCCGGCCGCGATCGAACGTATTAAACGGTCGTGTGCACCAGAAGAAACATTGCACGTTTAAATCAGGATCGACAATTCAGGGTGACCGTCATGGTCACCCTATTTTTGTAAAAAGAGGAGTGAGTGGAATGGGAACACTATACGTAAACGGATTGATTCGAACGATGGCACACGAAGAGGATGTCCATTCAGCGATGTTCGTCGAGAAGACGCGGATCATCGCGATGGGAGAGGAAGGAAAGCTACGCCGCCGTTTCGGTAGACGTATTGATCAAATTCACGACTTGAACGGAAAAGCTGTATATCCAGCCTTTACGGATGCGCATATTCATCTGATCGGTTACGGGGAAGCGATCAATCGTGTCGATGCCTCGCGCTATACGACGCTTGAAGCGTTAGGGCAAGCTTTTCTCAAGGCGGAACCAGTCAATGGAATCCATGTGGCAGAAGGCTATGACGAAACGAAGCTTGATCGTGCACCGACGAAAGCATGGCTCAATCAGTTGTTCCCTGATGCACCTGCCTTGTTGAAACGAACAGACCGGCATACAGCACTTGTCAACGATGTCTTGTTCCAACAGCTCGGATATAAAGCGTCAACCGTCATCGAAGGTGGAAAGGTCGGTTTATCGGATAATGGAGAAGCAGACGGATTCTTGTACGATGCGGCGCTTGAACCTTTATATGCGTTACAAGCTGGAAACTTAGAGAGAAATAAAGCGTCCCTTCGGTCAGCGATTAAGAACTTATACCAATATGGCATCATTGCGGCACACACAGAAGACTTGTCGTATCACGGGGATGTCGCGGACATCTTGCAAGCCTATAAGGAAGTGACGCAAGAGACAGGCTTCCATACACATCTGCTCGTGCATCATCTTGTCATCGATGAGTTCGTGCAACAACAACCTACTTTACCGTCAACGATGTCAATCGGTGCGATGAAACTGTTCGTCGACGGCGCGCTCGGAGGACGAACCGCTCTTCTCGGTCGTGGTTATTCCGATGATCCGACGACACGTGGTATCGAAGTGCATACGCCAGAACAACTCGAACAACTCGTCAAACGAGCACGTAGTTATGGATTCACAGTCGCGGCACATGTCATCGGTGATTTAGCGATCGAGCGGTTCGTACAGGTGCTCGAGAAGTATCCGGCACCAAAAGGGAAACGCGATCGCATCATTCATGCGACGGTCGTCCGACCAGAAACGCTTGCGCGAATTCGGAAGTTACCGGTCTTGATTGACGTTCAACCAGTCTTTTTACTGGATGACGCCGACTTCATCGTCGATCGACTCGGATTGAACCGCTTAGACTGGAGTTACCGTTTACGTTCGTTAGCTGAGACCGGCGCATTATTGTGCGGCGGAGCAGATGCGCCGATCTCTGACCCCGATGTCCGACGGTCGCTTTATGCAGCAACCGAAGGAACGGCAGGACGTGTCAATAAAACGAACGAGACGTTATCGATGTTTGATGCCTTGTTGCTCTTTACGAAGAATCCACATCTCGCGACAGAAACACATGGTCGAAAAGGATTGCTCTTACCAGGCTATGATGCCGACTTCGTCATCTTTGAAGAAGACTTCTATCGCTTGCGTGGGGAAGCCATCTTGAATAACCGTTTGGTCGAGACGGTCCAAGCTGGAAAAACCGTTTATCAGGCGGAAGCCGCGTTAGTGTGATGTTTGCGTATAGTGTGAAATAGCTTCCGAATAGAACGTCGATAGTCCGGGGGCATACGCATCGTAATAGGCGCGGAACCGTTCGTCAGACACATACATCTGACCGAGTGAGGCAAAGAGAGATAATGCGCATGGGTAATAGTACGTATCGATGAAATCATGTTGTTCTTTGACGACTTGTTGAACGTCTGGGTCCGTCGCCGCATGCCCGTCGCGGTAAAGGGTCGTCAAGCGCTGATCGAGTTGCTTATGCATGCTGCTCAGTTGTTCTTTCTCATTTGGAGTACGTTGTCGTTGTCTTTTTGCACTGATTCGATAAGCGTCAGTGTCACCGTAGAGTTGCTGGACTTCATCTGCATGTTGTTTTTCATGCGTAACGATCTCGTCATGACGCAAACCGCGGAATAATTGTTCGTCTTTCATCGGGAGTCCTCCTTTTAAGGTGAGTAATGTCTGTTCAGCGAGTCGAGCAAGCATTTGATAACGCGAAGCTTTTTCTTGAAGGAGTGCAATCTGCTTTTTCAGTGTCGTATGATGATTGGAATCAGATTGCGTGAGTAATCTTTGGATTTCTGACAGTGGGAAATCAAGAGAGCGGTAGAGCAGGATTTGTTGTAAACGTAAAAGATCCTCTCTGCTGTAACTTCGGTGACCAGCATTGGTGCGCTTTGGCACGAGGAGACCGATCGTCTCATAATGATAGAGTGTTCGTTTTGTGACGCCGGTCAGTTTGGCGATTTCCTGAGTGGAATACATCATTTGTGTACCTCCTTTGATTGGAGTATAAAGGGTGACGTAACGGAAGACGCAATAAAAAAATCTGCCCCGAGGAGGCAGATTTTTTTATTGTCATAAGAACGATCGTTGAATCTTATGCCAAAATGTATTGTTCGTCAATTTGACGGTTTTCAGTTCTTTTTCAGAAAGTTGGATATCGACTGAATCTGTTCGTGTGAGACTGAGTGCTTCGTTATCCATCCCGATGATCGGATAGTCGTTCCCGTCTTCAATGATGCGTAACGAAAGTTTCCGTCCACGGTTCAGTAGGAAAGCAGAACCGAGTGTCCGGTACCGGTTGTTGTTGACGGAAGCAATTTCGCTGACTTGAAGACAGTGAATCAATGGATCGACGATCGCACCAGAGAGTGACTTATTATAAGCCGTAGAGCCCGTCGGTGTTGAGATGACCATCCCATCCCCGCGGAATGTCTCAAACAGGAAGTCGTCGATATAGACTTCGATTGCGAGTGATTTGATGATGCTCGACTTCACGGAACATTCGTTCAGACAGAGCATCGGTGGTCCACCGTTGATGGATGCTTCGAGCAGTGGATAACGACGTACTTCGATTTCACCATCCGAGACACGGTTGCCTGTCTCTTTAAAGATCGCTTCGACCGCAGAAAGATCATTGATATCAAAATCACAGTAGAACGAGTTTGGTCCTTCAGCGAATCCAACATAGATCGCATCATCACGGAAACCTGTGAAGCGTGCCGCTTGCAAGAAAGCCCCATCTCCACCAATCGAGACGATGATGTTTGCTTGTCGGTGATCTTGGACAACGTTCAGTCCGTATCGTGTACCGACATCAATCAACTTTCGCACCTGCGTCTCGTGTCTTTGTGTATTTCGGTAGTACAGGTAGACGTTATTTCGAGCCATGGTCAATTCCCCCTTGAAAGCGTTTCATGAACTCTTTCATTATACCTGTTTTTTGGAAAGACGGGTACTGAAGTCCATCAATTATGGCAGAATGCTTGCCATCTTCGCGGATCATTCCTATAGTTAAATAGAAAATACAGTATATCCATTCAGGGGAAAAGGGGAATTCATAATGGCAACGTTTAAAGGAAATCCAATCACACTTCAAGGTACGGCGGTTCAAGTCGGACAAACAGCACCTGACTTTCAAGTGTTAGCTAACGACTTATCACCGGTAACACGTGATACATATCAAGGTGTCCGGATCATCAGCGTCGTCCCATCAATCGATACAGGCGTTTGTGATGCGCAGACACGTAAATTCAATGAAGAAGCAGCAACAATCGAAGGTGTGACGGTCATGACGGTCTCAAACGACCTTCCATTCGCACAACGTCGCTGGTGCGCATCAAGCGGTCTCGATCAAGTCGTGACGTTGTCTGATCACCGTGATCTTTCATTCGGTACACAGTATGGCGTAGCCATCGAAGAATTACGCCTGCTTGCCCGTTCTGTTTTCGTTCTTGATTCAAACAACGAGATTACGTACGTTGAATATCTTGAAGAATCAACAGACGAAGTCAATTTCGAAGCAGCACTCGCTGCAGCACGTGAAGCGAAGTAAGAATGGTTTACAAACGCCGCTGAAGCGTTACAATGGAACTAATGATAGAAACGGCTCCCGCTCTACGGGGGGCCGTTTCGTTTTGGAGAGGATGACGTACATGGAGCCGTTAGAAAAGTTATATAAGGAATTAACACGTCAAACAAAACAAATCGAACGTGATCTGGATATGCCCTATTTAGAAGCGTTGACGACGGTGATTGATCGATTGAACGATCGTCATACTGAAAATGTAGACAAAGAGGTCATTCGGAAGGCAGTATCGCTTGCTATTCTAGAAGGTATGAAACAAGCGCAACCGAATCATTTACCGACGCCAGATAGCGTCGCTTTGTTTGCTGGTTATCTAATCGGGAAATTGGTAGGTAAGGAGGACATCCGACTACTTGAGTTGGGGAGTGGGACAGGTGGCATGTTACATGCCGTCTTAAGTCAGCTTTCGACAGGTACATCTGCTGAGGCGGTCGAGGTAGATGAGACATTGATTCGTTTATCAGCAGCGGTAACGGAATTACTCGACTATCCAGTCACGTATACCCATCAAGATGCGTTACGACCATTATTGTTAGATCCAGTTGATCTTGCGATGGCTGATCTTCCTGTCGGTTATTATCCAGATGAAGAGGCTGCCGCTTCTTACATCTTAAAACGAGACGAAGGCATGAGCTACAGTCATTTCTTGTTGATTGAACAAGCGATGCAATACGTCAAACCAGGCGGATTCGGTGTCTTCGTCATTCCGAACGGACTGTTTCAACATGATACGGAAGGGAAGTTGAAACAGTACTTCGAATCAAAAGCGCATGTCATCGGTATTTTGCAGTTACCGCTCACGATGTTCAAACAAGAACAGGCAGCAAAAAGTTATTTGATCGTCCGTAATCATTTAGCCGGTATGAAGATGCCAAAACAAGCATTGCTTGCTGAGTTGCCATCGTTTACAGATGCTCGCGCGTTTGGTGGTATGGTGAAACAGATTGATGAATGGATTAACACAGAATTAAAATGAATTACGCAAAGTGATTGAAATCTGTCGTTAATTTGACTATTCTAGTTGTAGAACAGAAATAGAAGAAAACCTAAACAGATGTGAATGTTCATTGGATTCAAATGGAAAAGGGGAAAAATCATGGCAAAAATTATGGCGGTAAACGCAGGTAGTTCGTCTTTGAAGTTCCAATTGCTCGAAATGCCGAACGAAACGATGATCGCAGTCGGACTCGTTGAACGCGTCGGTAAAGACGATGCAATCTTTACGATCAAATATGGTGAAGGACAAAAGTATACAGATGTCCTCCCACTTGCAACACATAAAGAAGCAGTCGAGTTGTCACTCGAAAAATTGATGGAGTTCGGAATCATCTCGTCTTACGATGAGATTAAAGGTGTTGGACACCGTGTGCTTCATGGTAAAGAAAAATATGCAGACTCTGTATTGATTACAGATGAAGTCATGCACGATATCGAGTCGTACACAGAACTCGGACCACTTCACATTCCACCAAACTTGATCGGAATCCGGGCATTCCAAGCATTGCTTCCGGAAGTGCCACAAGTGGCAGTCTTTGATACAGCGTTCCACCAAACGATGCCAGAAGAAAACTTCCTTTACAGCTTGCCGTATGATTACTATACAGAATACGGTATCCGTAAATATGGTTTCCACGGTACGAGCCACAAATACGTTACGGAACGTGCATCTGAATTACTCGGTCGTCCGTTAAAAGACCTCCGTTTGATCTCGTGTCACCTAGGTAGCGGAGCATCGATCGCAGCAGTTTCGGGTGGCGAATCAATCGATACGACGATGGGCTTCACACCGCTTGAAGGGATTACGATGGGAACACGTTCTGGTTCACTTGACCCAGCGTTGATTCCATTCTTGATGGAGAAAACAGGGAAAACAGCAGAAGACGTCTTGAACGTCATGAACAAAGAGTCTGGAATCTACGGTCTTTCAGGTCTTTCAAGTGACTTGCGTGATGTCCAGACAGCTGCTAAAGAAGGAAACCATCGTTCAGAGATGGCACTCCGTATCTTTGCGAACCGTATCCACGGTTACATCGGGCAATACGCTGCTGAGATGAATGGTGTCGATGCGATCATCTTCACAGCCGGTGTCGGAGAAAACTCAGATTCAATCCGTGAGCGTGTCTTACGTGGTCTCGAATTCATGGGCGTCTACTGGGATCCATCACTCAACAATGGTGCTCGTGGAGAAGAACTCTTCATTAACTACCCACACTCACCAGTTAAAGTCATCATCATTCCAACGAATGAGGAATTGATGATTGCACGCGACACGGTTCGTGTTGGTGGATTGGTTGCTCAAAACGCATAATCGTGTCAAAAGGACTGAGTCGTTATTCCGACGATTCAGTCCTTTTTTTGATGAAATCTAAGAAGGAAAATATACGAACTTACGTTCTATTGTTACGGTGTTTGTCATATAACGAAAAATGAATCGTCATCTTTGTAAAAATAAACCTGAAAAAGGGCGATTTCTTAAAAAAATGAGTCCTTTGTAACATAAAAGTAATAGTACAGACATATTTTTGTGGTCTATATGTAACGGCACACTCTCATTTTGTCATGTATATTAATCTCAGTTAACAAACACGAAACAATGATGGAGGAGAAAATACATGATGAAACGGATGCTCGCAAGTGTTTTAACGGTCGTGTTAGCACTCAGTTCGTTCGCAGGTCTTCAAGCAGAGGCTGCAACTAAGAAAAGCGTCAAGTCAACAGTCGATAGCCTAGTCATTCGTCAAAAAGCAACTACTTCGTCGAAAAAACTCGGTCTTCTATATAAGAACCAAACGTTATCGTACAAAGCAAAAACAGGGAACTGGTACAAAGTAAGCTACAAAGGTAAAACGGCTTATCTTAGCGCGAAATACTCGAAACTCGTAAAATCGAGTGGATCGAAAAAACAATCGACAGGTGGTTGGAAAACAATCACGAACGTAAGTGCAACAGCTTATACACCATATGATCCAGGTAGTGGTAATCTGACAGCAATCGGTTGGAACATCAAAAGCTCGAAAAAGAAAGTCGTAGCGGTTGATCCACGTGTCATTCCACTTCGTTCGACAGTGAAAGTGTATTACAAAGGGAAATTAAAAGGGACGTATACAGCTGCTGATACTGGCGGTGCTATTAAAGGGAAAAAGATGGATATCCTTTACTACTCTCGTTCAGAAGCATTCAACTGGGGTCGTCGTTCGGTCACAGTAAAATACAAATGATTGCAAACCATCGGACATTGGTTCGATGGTTTTTTATTTAAGCAGATCGTCAAAAAGCCTCTCTTCCTTTGAAATGAAGGAAGAGAGGCTTTTTGACGAAGAGTGATTCATAAACGGACGATCAAGACGTCACATTTTGCGTAACGCGTAATGCTTTCAGAGACACTACCGATGAAGAAACGTTCAACAGCGTTTAAACCAGTTGCGCCACAAATGATTAAATCAGCATCATGATTAGGGGCAAGCTTTTTGGCGATCGTTACTTTCGGTGAGCCGTATTCAATCGCTACTTCGACTTCCTGTACACCGCGATCTTGAGCAGTCTTGACGTATTCGTCTAGCAATTCCTTCGCGTAAGATTCGGCACGTTCCGTGATAGTGCGGTCATAGGCTTCTACTGTTGCGAATGTCCGTGTATCAATGACGTGTGCGATGATCAATTTTGCATCATTCCGCAATGAAACATCGATTGCCGTCTCAAAGGCACGTTCTGCCTCTTTTGAGCCATCTACTGCTACGAGTACATTATGATAGACGATTGCCATGATGAATCCATCCCTTCGTAATCGATATGATGAGTACAACCTAATTATACCATTCTCTTACTGGGAGCGGATGAAACATTCAGTGAGTTCTAAAAATTGTCCTTCCTTTCTGTTCCGTCGTAAGATGGAGTCAGTGAAAGGGGGCGATGCCAAGATGAGGCACGCGTTAATTACAGCAGGTACAAAAGGACTGGGAGAACGAGTGACGCGCCAGTTACTGGAAGAAGGTTGGAGAGTGACAGCGTTTCATCGTTCCGAACCCGAATTTACACATCCGAATCTCATAACGATTCAAGCAGATGTGACGAATCAAGAAGAATTGGAACGCGCAACCCAACAAGCAATCAACGAGCAAGGTCGGATTGATGCGTTGATACTTAATGCAGGACCTTATATATTTGAACGAAAAGCGTTAGTGGATTACACCGATCAGGAATGGAATGAAGTGATCACTGGAAATCTGACAGCTAGTTTTTGGCTGTTACGTCAAGTATTGCCTGTCATGCGTAAGCAAACCTACGGTCGAATCATTACGTACGGTTTCCCGGAAAGTGCAACAGCGCCAGGATGGGTATGCCGGGCAGCGTTCGCTGCTGCTAAAAGCGGGATGGTAAGTTTGACGAAGAGTGTAGCGCTTGAAGAGGCCGAACACGGCATTACGGTCAACATGGTCAACCCGGGAAACATCGTCGGCGACAATAAGACGAAGTTGATTTCTGAAGCGGAGCAAGATGAGGCGACGCCGGTCGGAAGAACGGGTGTCGGAGAAGATATCGCTCGCGCAATCTCTTTCTTGTTGGCAGAAGAATCAAGTATGATCACGGGAGCAATCCTCGATGTGACAGGTGGCGTCAATGTCGTCCATCAATCCCGTAAGTAAGAGAAAATGAGGTTGACTCAAAAAAAAGAATGACGCGTCTTTTCACGCCCTTTCCTCAGGCGAGACACAAGCC
>NZ_WBYY01000033.1:0-23317 GCF_048985645.1 Exiguobacterium sp. A1_3_1
ATGTGTATAAGAGACAGCCGGGCGTCTGCGTTTCAGTCGAAACGACTCGAGCGCCGCTACTGGATTCTCCTCATCCTGTTCCTCAGCGGCGGAGTGCTCAGTACGATTGGTCTCTTGCTCTACAACAATCCGGTTCCGTTTGATTCTCCGTCCTTTTGGCCGGTCGTCGAACGCCGGATCACCGCCGTCATCACGATGGCGATCGCAGCAATTTGCCAAAGTCTCGCGACCGTCGCCTTTCATTCGGTCACGAGCAACCGGATCATCACGCCATCCTTGCTTGGTTTTGATGCTCTCTACTCGACGATCCAGACATCGATGATCTTCTTCTTCGGTGCGGGAGCACTCGTCGGCTTTACCGGCACGAGCGCCTTTTTGACACAGGTCGCGATCATGCTCGCGATGAGTCTCTTATTATACGGATGGTTGTTATCCGGAAAATACGCGAACCTGCAGCTGATGTTACTCGTCGGAATCATTCTCGGCACGGGTCTGAACTCGCTGTCGTCATTCATGCGAAAAATGCTTGCACCGTCCGAATTCGATATCTTACAAGCACGATTATTTGGTTCGGTCACGAATGCCGACGCGTCTTACTTCCCGATTGTCATTCCGGTCGTCCTCATCGTCGGTCTATTGCTCTTCTTCTCGTCAAGACGACTCAACGTCGTCGCACTCGGTAAAGAGGTCGCGACATCGTTCGGCGTCAATCATCGTGGCAGTGTCATCTACTTCTTGATTCTGATTTCACTCCTGATGTCGATGTCAACGGCATTGATTGGACCGTTGACGTTCTTCGGCTTTTTAGTGGCGACACTCAGTTATCAGGTCGCTGCGACGTACGATCATAAATACGTCTTCCCGATGGCATTCGCAATCGGTTTCTTCGTTTTAACGACTGCCTATTTCTTCATGTATCACATTTTCAACACGCCAAGCGTCGTCTCCGTCATCATTGAACTGTTCGGCGGACTGATATTCCTTATCGTGTTGCTTAGAAAGAGGTCCCTATGATATCAATTGAACAAGTTAAAAAATCGTATACGGATGATGTCCGAATCGGTCCAATCGAGTTAACGATCCCAAAAGGTGGATTCACGGCGTTGATCGGTCCAAACGGTGCCGGGAAGTCGACGACGTTGATGATGATCGGTCGTTTGCTTGATCTCGATGCCGGACAGATCGAAGTCGCTGGTATGGATGTCACGAGAAGCAAATCGAAAGACTTAGCAAAGATCATCACCATCTTGCGGCAGGAAAATCATTTCGTGACCCGACTGACCGTCCGGCAGCTCGTCGGCTTCGGACGTTTCCCCTACTCGAAAGGTCGCTTGACGGCTGACGATGAGACGATCATCTCGAAATACATCGATTTTCTCGAGTTGACGTCGCTTGAGAACCGTTACCTCGATGAATTATCGGGCGGACAGCGGCAACGGGCATATGTCGCGATGGTACTCTGTCAGGAAACAGAATACATTCTACTCGACGAACCCCTCAATAACCTCGATATCGCCCGCTCGGTCCAGATGATGGAGTACCTGCGACACGTCGCCGATACGTTCGGACGGACGATCATCACCGTCTTACACGATATCAATTTTGCAGCGAAATACGCAGACCACATTTGTGCGATGAAGGACGGACAAATTGCCGCTTTCGGAACGGTCGCCGAAGTCATGGATGAAGCGCTATTATCCGAGATTTTCGAGACACGACTTGAGATCATCGAAGGTCCATACGGTCCGATTGCCGTCTATTGATGCTGATAGCGAGTACCTAATATCTTTTTAAATCAATGAGCAAACGTCACACAGTGGTGTCGTTTGCTCATTTTCGTATATACTCTCCTCTTGAAACCATCATCCATATTTTGTAACATGAGTTTTAGAAAGGGTGTCTGAATATGGATGGTTTACTCTATAACTTCATCATGTTTCTCTTCTATTTTCCTTGTTTGATTATTCATGAGTATGGTCATGCGTTTGCTGCACGCTGTTATGGTATTCCGATTAAATCCATTGCATTAGGAAAAGGAAAACCATTTTTTCAACTGGGACATTTCTTTATTTCTAGAAAGTACATTTGGGAAGGGTTATATACTCCGGGCGGTCCTATCAGTACGTTAAATCGCACGCAAAAATCTTTTTATTATCTAGGTGGTGTATTGTTTAACTTCATTTGTGTTGTGATCGGGAGTCTGATCCTTTTTCTATTGCATAATGAGACAATACAATACATCCTACAAGCTTTCGTACGTATGTCCGCTATATTCGTCATTTTCAATCTATTACCACTTCGTTTAATTAGTGGATTTCCAAGCGATGGATTACAACTGATCTATCTATTTAAACGAAGAGATCATGCATAATGAATTAGGAGGATGATCTCTTCACATTTAATATAAAAAGACTGGGACTGTGTAGATGTCCTAGTCTTTTTTAATGAGTACATCTAAAATATACCTTGGATTGCGATATGCATTTTGATAAAAGATAGTATATACACATATAGTTACGTTAAGGTATGAGAAACTATAGAAAATCCAAGTGTCTCAAGAAATATTAGATTTATTGAAAAAAGATGGAACATTCGGCATAAACTGATGACTCCCACATACCTTAGTTTATACCACTCTTCAGAATAATTTTGTAAACGCATTCAAATTACTGGTGATTTAGTGGTAACGTACGTCATACTGACTGTAGGTAATAGAAAAGGAGTGTTGAAGATGGAATACAAAAAAGGACTCGAAGGCGTCATTGCCGCTGAAACACAAATCGGTTTAGTCGATGGAACGTTAGGTCACCTTATTTATCGCGGACACTGGGCAAAGGAACTCGCATTATCTTATTCGTTTGAAGAAATCGCGTATTTCATCTGGAATGGTGAATTCCCGACTGAAGCGGAATTGGTCACATTCAAGGAACAGATGACGGGCTACCGTGAACTTCCTTCTTACGTTAAAACGATTCTCGATACATTACCGAACGAGATGGATGTCATGAGCACGATGCGAACAGCAATCTCGGCACTCGGGACACCCGCTTTCGCTTGGCCACCGACAATTGATCAAGCGATGCACGTAACAGCACTCCTACCATCGATCATCGCTTTTAAATATCAAAAAAATCAAGGTGCTGCCTTCATCGAACCGAATCCACAACTTGATCATGTCGCGAATTACATCTATATGATTAAAGGACAATTGCCGAGTGAAGTTGAGATTAAAGCGCTGACGGCGTATCTGATCCTAACGATTGAACACGGTATGAATGCTTCGACGTTCGCTTCCCGTGTCGTCGTCTCGACGGAATCAGAAATGATTTCTGGCGTCTGTGCCGCGATTGGTTCCATGAAAGGACCGCTTCATGGTGGCGCTCCGTCAGAAGTCATTGAGATGATTGATGAGATCGGAACGATCGACAACATCGAACCGTGGATCCGAAACAAGTTAGAAAAAGGCGAAAAACTGATGGGCTTTGGTCACCGCGTCTACAAAACACGCGATCCGCGTTCAGAAGCCTTGAAAGTCGTCTCAAAAGATCTCGCGCAAGAGAGCGATTGGTTCAACCTGATTACACAAATGGAGCAAACAGCGATCGATTTACTCGAGGAATACAAACCGGGTAGAAAACTGTATACGAATGTTGAATTCTTCGCGGCAGCCGTCTTAAAAGGACTCGACATTCCGAAAGAATTGTTCACACCGACGTTTACCTCTAGCCGTATCATTGGCTGGACGGCACATATCCTCGAACAATCGCAAGATAACCGGATCTTCAGACCACAATCGTCCTATACAGGACAGATGCCGGAACAAGCAGCTAAGTTTTGATGAATCATTGATTGGAGGATATCTTTTGGCGAAAAGTGATCACCTATTAGCAATTCTTTGGATGCTACAATCCGGAAAAAAAGTAACGGCTCAATACATCTCCGAACAACTTGAAATCAATATCCGGACCGTCTATCGCTATATTGATACGCTTTCCGCAAGTGGTGTTCCGATTGTTGCCGAAGCAGGTCATCATGGCGGATACAGCTTGTTAACTCAATTCATAGAAGCACCTTTATTCTTCGATGCTGAAGAGCAGCAGTCTTTATATCACGCTGCTCTTTTTGCAGAAGAAGCCGGTTACTATGGTAATACAGCTTTAAAACGTGCGATTTCAAAAATAAAACAGCATGCTTTAAAACCATCGACAAGTGCTCCGCTCTTGGATGTAATTCCCTATCAACCCGAAATGTCGTCGAGAGCCGAAATCTTATTACGAGAAATCGATCAAGCCATTCGCAGTCGAACAACCATACATATTCAATACTGTCGCGCGAACAATGAAGATGTTCAGTCACGTGACATCAATCCTTTTAGACTAACTTATTGGAAACACGCTTGGTACGTCACTGCATTCTGTCAGTTAAGAGGAGCAATTCGTCATTTTAAAATCGACCGCATTCACATATTCAAAGTGACGACGGATCAATTCGATATTCCAGATGATTTCGATGTTCAGTCTTCTTTTATGACCGATTTACTACCAAATCCAAGAGAAACTCAAGGTGAACTAATACTCTCCGGTGACACCTCTACTATCGATTCAATTTGCCAACACTGGTACTTTAAGCACTGTTTAATCGAACAAAATCAAAACCGTGCTGTTTTTATGATTGAGACGAGCGTTTTAGACGAACAAGTCCCGAGTCTCCTTATTGCTTATGGAACATCGATACAAATCGTTTCTCCTGTTGAAATCAAAAGTAAAATCATTGATCGATTACACGAATTGATCGCTTCGCATCAATGATTTATTTTCACTGACAGTAGTTGTCAGGATAACTTTTCTATACTAAATGTATCTCATATAGTAAAGGAAGCGGTTATCTTGACTCACACTGTCTATTTATATGTATTCGATTCAATTTCAGATTGGGAATACGGTTACGTGATGCCAGAGTTACATTCACGAAGATATTTCAAAACAGATGCTCCTCCATTCAATGTCGTTACAGTAGGAGCAACGCTACACCCCATCACGACTATGGGCGGATTACGTATTTTACCGGATATCGTCGTTTCACAATTAGAGATGACTTCAAAGGATGCATTAATTCTTCCCGGTGGACAGACATGGCAAGCGTCTCTTCATGACCCTCTACTGAATAAAGTAGGAAACGCGCTGAGCAATGGAACACTCATCGCTGCGATTTGCGGTGCGACTGAAGGGTTAGCAAAGAGTGGATTCTTAAATCTGCGACTCCATACAAGTAACGATTTGTCTTACTTACAATCCGTTTGCTCGAATTATTCCGGAGAATCTTTTTATCAACATACTCCAGTTGTCCGTGATGATTCGTTAATCACAGCGTCAGGAATGGCAGCATTAGAGTTTGCTTATGAGACGATTCGTGCACTCGATTTATTCACACCTGAAACGTTAGAAGCATGGTATGGTCTTCATAAGACGAATGACGCGAAATATTTCTTTGATCTCATGGCTGCAACGTCCGTTAAGCAGTAAAGTTGCTATATAAAAAAGTGGAGCAATGCACACCATCGCTCCACTTTTTTAATGTTTCATTTAAGGATTTTCTCTAATGAGAAATCTAGTACTTCCACTTCACACCCTGCCGCTTCTACATCCGGACTACACGCATACGGTCCAATCTTCAAATCCGTCACGGCATGTAAGTGTGCGATCCGGAGTTGCTCTTTGTGCTCTCCTGTCACGTGATACAATGTGACGTCTTGATTGAGGTAATGGAGTTCAAAGACCAGCGGTGCGCCAAACAGCGTATTATCGACGTCCCGACACGACCAATCCGAGTACCCGAAGCTCGTCACGACGGCACCGAGATGTGACGGACCATCCGGAATGAATTCAGCCGACACTTTCACCCAGTGATCGTCGTTCACATAAAACAAAATCCCCGCTTGGTCATATGTCGCATTCGGGTTTAATTTTACTTCGATTCGGCACTTGAATTCCCCGTCCGGAGCATCCTGTAACAACGCATGACCTGTCAGACGGTTAAACTGATAATGGGTATTGCGCCAAAAATCCGTATCTGGATCCGTCACGAAGCGTAATGGTGTTTCCTCCTTGATCCGTGTCGGTCGATTGAGCCATTTCATTCATAACACCCTCCTTTTTATCGCCCTCTTAACTTCCGTAACTTTCGATAGCCACGAATGAGCATATCGAGCATACAATCCCTCCTATTTTCGATGAACCCTTAGACTACTTGACGAAGTCGTTGCATATCCTTATATAAAGCCGATCGTTTCAAACGTCTATTCTGTATTAAGTATTGCACATCCGACCGGTTATCGTACATCAGTTGGATATGGAAATAAATAATGCATTCAAGAATCGCAAAGACATACAAAAACAACGTGATTCGTAACCCGTACACTGGAAAATCGGATTGAGAGCGAATCCAATCGAGTCCGAATGCATATGCTGTCAGGACGATCAAAGCCAGATTGAAGACACGACAGTGACGTAATCGTCGGACGACGGGTTCCGGGGTGATCGACGTTCCTTCCTTCTTCAGACGCCTTGACTTGCTGTACCAATACCAAGCTCCTTGAATCAACAACAGCTCAAACAAAAACAGTGACATCCAAAAGGCACTGAGTTCAAATAACTGCAGTCGTGGAAAGACACGATTGCCAAACCAGCTGAGTGGTAAAATCGTGACGACCGTGAACAATTCTCCTCGGTACAGATAGGCGAGTCGTTCCGCAACGAGCTGCTTCATGGCGTCACCCATTCGATCCGGAACTTACTTCCTGGACCAAGCTGTGCAATCAATGGTTGATCGGCCTCAATGACGCGTCCGAGGACGTTGACTCGCTCATCTGCCGACAAATTACGTTTCGTGATTTGAACCTCGCCCGCGTATCGTCCGTATTTTTCATTATCGATCGTAATCGTTCCAAGCGGACGGGCAGACGGATCTTGTGGTGTCAGATCGATCGTCGACGGCTTCATCCGCGACTCGACGGACCGAATGACATCCCGCGCCGGATCAAACCGATTCGTTTCCGTCTCTCGTTGTATCTGTCGTCCGTTCGCCACGGCTCGGAGGAGGATGATTCCGTCTTGCTCTGCTTCGAATTGCCGAATCGTCGCCTCCGTCAATCGTGGATCTCCGACGAGGATTCGATCGACGGTCGATTGTAAATCGATATAACTGGCGAACGGTGACGCATGCCGGTGTTCTTCAAGTGTCGGTAACGTCTCAAACAACGGTCCACGGAGTGTCTCGTCACCCGGTATGAATGCTTGAACCCGTAATCCTTGCGCCTGCAACCAAGCATTCTTTGCATCAAACCACGTCCGGTCGAGTCCTGTTTCCGGTCGCGGATAAAAATTATGCCAAGCTTCCGTGTGATCGATTCGCAGACCCTGTGCCTTCATCTCCGTTAATTCATCTGCTGTTAACGTACTAGCGTTCAGCGCGACCATCATTTGGTTCGATAACGTCGCGATTTGCTGCGGGCTGATGCCGTAATCAAGACGCAGTCCAGTGACGCCCCAGTCCGTTAACGTCGCTGCTGTCTCCCATGTCTTGCCGAGCGTCGCGAGCGACGCTGGTGCAATGTCCGCCACGAGTTCGAATCCGAGCTCACGTGCTAAACGACCGAGCGCTTGCAAGCGTTCGACGTACAGTGAAGAATCGTCCTCGGGAATATGTAGCGATGTAAAGAGCGACGTAAAGCCAACAACACGCATCCGCTGTAGCCACTCGCTCGTCTCGTCTGTGATCGGTTCACTTAAATAGATTGATAATCCTTTCATCTACTCACTCCTTCTCTTTATCTACTTAGGGAAAAAGCAGCTGATTCCTTCTTTTTCGAAGGATTCAACTGCTTTTCAATACCTTAAATACCGTCTGCCATCTCTTCTTTGAAACCGAACCAATACGTGAACAGGAATCCTGCCGCGTACGAGATGACGAGACCACCGATGTACGTCAAGTACATTCCGTTGTCGATCAACGGTGTCAATGACAAACCGGATACGCCGACTCCAAGCGCCGTCGTCTTCATCGTTGCTTGGAAGGCACCACCGACTGCTGCGCCGAGACATGCCGTTACGAACGGACGACCGAGCGGCAACGTAACACCGTATAACAACGGTTCACCGATTCCGAGGAATCCGACCGGAATCGCCCCTTTGATGATGTTACGCAGGCGCGGATTGCGCGTCTTGACGAAAATCGCCATTGCCGCCCCGACTTGACCCGCTCCTGCCATTGCAAGAATCGGTAAGAGTGGCGTGTTGCCAATCGTGTTCAAAAACTCGAGATGGATCGGTGTCAGTCCATGATGAAGACCAACCATGACGAGTGGTAGGAAGAAGCCGGCCAGTACTGCCCCGGCGAGTGGTCCACCGACCTCAAGTACGGCATTGATTGCTTTCATGATACCGTCTGACAGCAGTCCAGCAACCGGCATGATCGCATAGAGCGAGGCAAATCCGACAATCAGCACCGTAAACAGTGGCGTAAAGATAATATCGATCGATGCGAACATGAAGCGACGGATGTGTTTCTCAAGATAGGTCATCAACCACGCAGCGAAGATGACACCAAACAATCCGCCCCTACCTGGAACGAGCGGTTCCCCGTAAATCGTGATGTCCGCAAGCACGGGGTTGAATAGAATCCCACCGGCAATCGCCCCGAGCACCGGTGTTCCGCCGAACTCCTTCGCCGTATTCCAACCGACAAGGATTGCGAGATATGCAAAGACCGTCCCACCGATCAAGAGTAAAATCTGCATCCATGTCTGTGTTGCATCGACACCCGCATTTTTCGCGAAGTTCGCACCACCGTTGATGATACCGGAAGCAACAAGACCCGGAATGAGCGGGATGAAGATGTTCCCGATTCGGCGCAAGAAGCGTTTGAATGGTGACTGTTGTTTTGCTTTTACTTTTTGCCGTTCGACGGCAGCTCGTTCTTCTGGCGTCAGATTTGGATCAACGGACTCTTCCCCGATTGCGAGTCCCGTCTCGCGACTTAAGTGGTCGGCTACCCGATTGACCGTTCCCGGACCGACGACGATTTGTAACGTCTCGTCATCAATGACCCCCATGACGCCGTCAATCCGCTTTAATGCATCGATATTTGCTTGCGTCGGATCCTTTAACGATAAACGAACCCGCGTCATACAGTGCGCAAGCTGCCGGAGATTATCTTTTCCACCGACGTGCTCGAGAATCGCGTGTGCCAGCACTTCTTCCTTCTTCATCGTGTTTCCCCCTTAGAGTGCGTCTCGGACGAATCCGTTTGCTTGTTGTAATCGTTCGACGGCTTCTGTATACGAAACATTCGCGAGAATCATGACGATTGCCGTCTTGACGTGACCGTGCGCTTCACTAAAGACACGCTCCGCCGTTACAGCGTCGACTCCTGTTGCCTCACAAATCATCCGCTTCGCCCGGATCTCCAGTTTCTCGTTCGTCGACTGGACGTCGACCATCAGATTTTGATAGACCTTGCCGACACCGATCATCGCCGCCGTCGAAATCATGTTCAAGACGAGCTTTTGTGCCGTTCCAGCCTTTAGTCTTGTTGATCCCGTCAAGACTTCTGGACCTGTTTCGACTTCGATTGCATAACGCGCGTGCCCACTGATGACCGCATCCGTGTTGCAAGAAATCGCTGCCGTCACCGCTCCGACTTCCTTCGCGTAATCAAGCCCGCCGATGACATACGGCGTCCGACCGCTTGCTGCAATCCCGATGACCGTATCACGTGCTTCTAGCTGGAGCCCTTTTAAATCGTCGACGGCAAGCGTCCGACTATCCTCTGCTCCCTCGACCGCTTTGATTAACGCTCGTTCGCCGCCTGCAATCAAACCAACGACCATGTCTGGTGAGACCCCGAACGTTGGCACACATTCTGCCGCGTCAAGAATCCCGAGTCGTCCGCTCGTACCAGCACCGATGTAAATCAAGCGTCCTCCGTTTTTGAATGATGCAATGACGTGTTTGACGACTTCCGCGATAATGGGAATTTGTTCCCGAATGACCGTCGCGACCGTTTGATCCTCAGCATTCATCACCCGTAAGACATCCTCGACTGTCATCTCATCGAGTTGCATCGTCTGTTCATTCCGACGTTCCGTTGCTAATTGATCTAACATCTGCTTCACCCTTTCTCTTCCCTCCCTTTATTATACAATTAAGAAATTTTAATTCAATATTATTTATTTATTTTTGAAATTAAATTTCGATATATAAAAATAAGGTTTTGTCCTTCTTTTTCAGGCTTGGTCCCTTGATTTCCTGCTTGTAGTAATTTCCTTATTCGCAAAGTCCAGTAACGCAGACATTCGCTCCCGTCCTATCGTCTCGACGAGTAACGGGATGCGTGGCCCGTAGGATTGATTGATCGTCAATTGATAGAGCAGCGTCGCATAGTATCATTAGTGAATAAAAAGCTGATTTTCACCCGTTAGATGCCTAACAGACGAAAACCAGCTTCACATGGACCACTTTTGTACGTCTCATGTTACTCATAACATCATTCGTACTGAAACCTGTATGAGGCTTTAAGATATTTATTAAAGAAGTCGTTCACCAGAGGCGTAAATCATTTTAATTTCTCTTCCATACTCTCTACTGAACTAGAACTGTCGCTGTACTGTTCTTTCTCCTCAACGAGATATTCGATATCGTATGTACCCGGCTCGATTGTCTCGCCTTGTACCGTTTGTTTGAGAACGACGGTTTCTGATGCTTTGACACGTTTCTTTTGTTGTCTTGTTTTAATCTGTTGTTTTCTTGAATCGAAGACGACAGTCCTCGACTTGCTCTCACGAACGACGACATTCAACAAATGTCCAGAACGCGCAACGACATCAAATGCATGGTCTCCTGTGTTCGTCAATTTGTATTCAAAGACGAATCCTTCTTTCGTAGTCCCTGTGAAGGACGTCTCATTCGTCTCACTTCCACTTTGCGGTTGGATCATACAACCGCTTAAACAAAGAATCATGAGGATCAACAACCATTTTTCATTTGTAAAACTCCGTGCTGTGTGAAGAATTTCTAAATCATTCCCACCCTGGAAGTGGTCGTGGTTGCTCTTCAACGAAGGCACGATATCCATTGAAGCGCAGTCCTTGACGTTGCGGATTATGATTACGAATCAACGGATCACCTGTCTCGTCCTCGTTCTGCCAAAACCGATGCTCCGTTTGAAAGACCATGATTGACGAATACTGGAATCGCTCTGCCATTAGATATTCTCGAACCGATTGCATCACTTGTTCAAAGCGCGAATCCGAGTCGTAGCTACTGCCAAGACGTTCTTTTTCTTGTTTCCCTTCGAAAATCTTAACCGAGAAATACGCATCCCTTTTCGCAATCGGATACTCGATTTCAACGCGAACCGAGTCGACGAAGCGAATCGGGCGTGGTTTGCTCACTTCTTCTTCGGAATTGTAGTCCTCTACATAATAAGTATTTGTTGCAATCGAGAAGTCCTTGAACTCCCAGAACATATCGCCTTGCGCAATGATCGCATACTCGAGGAATGTGCCGAAGTTCTGTCCAATCGGATCAGTCTCCTCTGTCGACAACTCATGAAATATCCAGTGCATATAGGGTCTCTCATCTGTCTTCGCATCTTCCGTTTGAATCAAGACATATCCTTCGTTCATTTCGCCAATCATCAAGAAATGATAATAGTCTTCATGGATCAGGTCGTACTCTTTAGCCTGGATTGTCATTTCAATGACTTTTTCAAGTGGATAGAGTTCGATGCCGAGACCTTGAATCATAAACAATTCCGCTCCGTCATGTAAACGAAGGAATGTCTTGTATTCGCTTGGTAACGTTAAGTTGAACTGCTGTTCAAATGACTGAATCGTCTGTTCCGTCACCGGATCATTCAGATTGAATTGAGCGACTCCAGTGTCGTATCGCCGCTGAATGAAGGTCGACCCGTGGTTGATTTTTTGTGATAAGACGTCAAGTACCGCTTCGATTTGGTTCATTTCTTTCATCGGTGCCATCCTTTTCATTTTCGCATTCGTGAATCATACGACTTCACCCTATATACCATACCATTTTTTCAATTATTTGGTGTATTCCATCCTACTCGTTCTGTGGTATTCTCGTTCTAATATCATTTAAAAAAATTGCATTCGAAGAGGTGACACATGTCTAAATCATCATCGATGTTGCTCATATTACTTGCTGCGATCTTTTGGGGCACGACGGGTACCTCACAAGCCTTTGCGCCGGAAGATGCACATCCGATTGCAATTGGTGCCGTTCGTCTGGCTGTCGGTGGACTGTTCTTACTCTGTCTCGTTCTCTTCAAAGGAACGCTGACGTTACGCGACTGGCCGGTGCGAACGATTTTACTCGCTGCCGTCAGCATGGCGGCTTACCAGCCACTGTTCTTCTCCGCTGTTTTGATGACCGGTGTCGCTGTCGGTACTGTCGTTGCAATCGGTAGCGCACCAATCTTTTCCGGATGTATCGAGTGGCTGTTCCTAAAGAAACGTCCAGCGTTGCTGTGGTGGGCATCGACCGGACTATCGATCACCGGCTGTCTGTTGCTTTTGAACAATCAAGGAACGGTTGCGATTGATCCAATCGGAATCATCCTTGCACTCGGTGCCGGACTATCGTTTGCCGGGTACACGTTCGTCAGTCGAGACCTCGTCAAGACACACGCACCGCTGTCTGTCGTTGCCGTCATTTTCACGACGAGCGCCTTGCTGTTATCGCCTCTGCTGTTTTTATTCGACCTCTCCTGGTTGTTCACGTCACGTGGTGCCGGAATCAGCCTCCATCTCGGCGTCGTTGCGACCGGAATCGCTTACTGGTTATTCGCGAAAGGACTATCGAACGTACCATCGTCGACTGCCGTCACGCTCTCGCTCGGTGAGCCGCTGACTGCCGCCTTGCTTGGTGTGTTCGTCCTCGGTGAACAGTTAAATGGTACGGCCTGGTTCGGAATCTCGTTATTGTTACTCGGAATCGCCTTATTGATCGGTTCGTCTCGCCTAGCAGCGCGCCAAACCGTTTTGACAGAAGAACGACAAACTCGGACTGGAGGCTAAATCATGCAAGAAATCACGCTTGAGAAACTACAATTTCGCGAAGATTATCACATCGGACTCAATCAGTTCTTGATGGATGTCGCAACTGGTAACCGATTGATCTTTCATTTTCGCGGGCATACGGAGGAGACGATGGTCATCGTCGGCGACTACAGCTGTAATTACTTCCGATTGACCTTCGAAGCGGATGCGATTCTGCTTCGTTCACCGGACCTCTACGAACTAAAAGAAGATGTTGAGATCAACCCGATTCCACTTCTGACGCTGACAGATTCAAAGCTACTGACGTTCGCACGTGAAATGATGAATCTCGATCCTACAAAAGACTGGGTTCATTACTGGCTCCGGGCGTTCGAGCAAGATTTTCATGTCTTGTCTCCCCGTCTACCGGTTCTGACCGATCTCGGACATAAGCGCAGCGATGCGATCGTCAAGCATTCCTTTGATTCGTTTAGCGTTGAATGACCTGAACCATTTTCATACGCAAAAGATCCACGAAACGGATATTCGTTTCGTGGATCTTTTCTATGAACATTCATAGGAGCAGATTATGGATGATCAATCGTATACTCCATCATCCAGCACGTATCTTCATTGATTTTTTTAACTTTCTGAAACCCACATTTTTCATAAGCTTTAATTGCTCTAAGATTTAATACGTCAGGATCTAGAATAATTCGATTTACTTCCTTGCCTCGAGCGATATCTTCAACGAATAATTTTATCATTTTCGTTCCAATACCTTTATTAAAAAGTTCAGGATAACCAATAAACTGGTCAATTCCAATTATGATAAAATTCGCAGGATATCCAAATACCTCTTTTTGTTCGTCCGTTATCAAATAACGTTGCATGAATCCAATAGGTTCATCATCTAACTCTACGATGTATGGAGCGACAGGTATCTCTCCATTTACTCTCGGTTCGTATTTATCTATCACTTGTTGCAACGTAAATGGTGCGTTCATATCTCCATAGAACTCTAACACTTCTTTTGTACTTAACCATTGAGACATGATTTCATAATCAGTATGTTGCATCTTTCTGATTGAGATAGAATTGATTTTCATATGTACCTCTCACATTCATTCGTAACCGTCCGACGATTCACACCGGACGGTTATTTGGTTTATAAATACAAAGATAGCGTTCTTTCAACTGACTGGACGGAATCGACCGGACTGAACCGCTGTACGACACGACCTTGGCGATCGATTAAAAACTTCGTATAGTTCCATTTAATCTTCGACGACAGCAGACCGGAGCGTTCGCGTTTTAGGAATGTATAAAGCGGATGCTCATTTGGTCCATTGACGTCGATCTTCTGAAATATCGGAAACGTCACGCCATAGTTCAGCTGACAGAACTGCATCGTCTCTTCCTGACTCGCGAACTCCTGCTGATTGAATTGATCGCACGGAAAGCCAAGCACCGTGACTCCTTGCTCGTCATATTTATCGTACAATGCCTGTAGTTCGCCAAGTTGTTTAACAAGCCCACATTTGCTTGCCGTGTTGACGATCACGAGGACACGCCCCGCATAGTCACCTAATGAAACAGTCTCGCCCGCTGCGTTTTGTACGGTTGCATCGTATACGGTTTGCATGTTTCCCAGCTCCTTTGCCCCGAGTATAAGACAAAACGCGCACCCTGTCGTTTTCAGGCATGCGCGTAATGCTTTACCAAATCGTCTCTTCTTTGTCGCTCAGTTTGATGACGAACGGTAGGATCAAAACGAACAAGAGACTGACATATCCGAGCGATAAGTAATGTTGCGAGTCTTTCGAAATGTATTGCTTCACGCCACAGTTCGGACATGCTTTCCCATGTTTCGAAAATCCGACAGTAAGCACTTCTTTTGTTTTGAACGTATACTGGCAATTCGTACAATGTACCATCTGACCATCTCATTCTTCCTTATCTACTGGTGGATTCAGGAAAAAGTTTCATGAAATCGAAGGTAACCGACATCTTACCTCATCGATTCTTCCTGGTCGCTCAACCGAATCAGAAACGGCAAGAACAGGACGAACAAGAGACTAATATTCCCGAGTGAAAGATAAAATTGCGACTTTCGGGACATGTATTGATTCACGCCACAGTTCGGACATGGTTTGCCTTTCCCATGTATTGCAACACTGACAGCGAGTAGTTCTTTTGTGTTGAACTTATACTGACAATTCATACAGCGTGCCATAACATCATCTCCTTTTCTATTATCTACTTATAGAGTTTGGAAAAGGTTCCGTCGAGTGGACGGGTTGTAAACGCATCTTCAAAAATTCATAACTTCCACCATTCGTCGCCTCTTGGAAGCGTTCGACTGGAAGGAAGCCACTTTTCGTATACAAGCGAATCGCCCGCTCGTTGAATGTCGCGACAGCTAATTCAATTTGTTTAGGTGCATACCGGTCCATGATGAACGCAAGACCTGCTTCTAAAAATGCCACTCCATTTCCTCGTCCCGTCAAGTCTGGTCGCATGCCAAGCCCGACGTCAACGACGTCTGCGTTTGGTTCAAATACATAATAGCCAATCAATTCTTCCCGATCTAACACAGCAAAATAATGTTCCGTCCGCTTTGCTGGATCGAGAAATTCTGCTAAATCTTCTTCGTCGTTCGGCATATTATAAAATGCAAACGCCCCGTCATATTGCCACTCGTATGCGACCTGTTCCGCCTGTCGTTGCGTCAGCGGTGAAAATGTATAGCTCATCAAGATTCAGCTCCTCTTCGGTTCGTCAACGCGATCGATTCTTTCGATAGTCTAACAGTAGCGGCAATACGTTTAATCCGATTGAGATGAAAGTCAACACCCACAGTGCCCGCTCCATGCCCGGTACGACGTCTTGTAACGCTGCCCAATCTTCTCGAGCCACGAATTCCGCGACGAGTCGGTATTCCGCGCACAGCGTCAGTGCCGTAAAACTCAGTCCAAGCACCATCAGGAAACGATAATCCTTATCAATCAAATAAAAGATGATATTCAGTGCAGTAAATCCAATTGCCATTAATCCAAGAATGATCCACATCTTTCATTTCCCCCAAAGATAATTCGTTGTGTAATACCGTTCGTTTTAAACGCTTTTCAAGATTATGTATGCCTCATGCTACTTCACTCATACATTTTTGATATCATTCATTTACTTTAATAAGACGCGTGTATTCAAGTGCGTGGTGAGCGGTATTTATAAATACTCCAGATGCTGAAAACACTTAAAATCGTTCCAATGAACGAAAATAATGTGGTTGTCATCCCATTTGGAATCATGAAGCCAATTGGCATCAATCCGATAAATGTTAGAACAATAAAGGATTGATAGATCACATTGATGATATTGATTAGTGGACGGTTAAAGAACGATAAAATGAGCGGTGGTAAGAACAATACGATGGTCATGATTACCGAAATACGAAAGGCTACTGGCTCCTCTAACGAAATGACGTGATCTCCTAATGCATTTTTTGATGCGATGAATAATAATGCCACTGCGGAGCACATTGTTAAAAACACGAGCAATACTTTTCTAAGCATAATTTGACCTCCTTTCTTCCATCATATCATTCTCTCTAAATAAAATGTTTATATTATACTTTAAATAACATCATTTAACAATTATTAAAAATTTTATATTTTTATTTTTTATCTTTTTACAAACTAAACAGCATTACTTTCTATACCTTACTCACAAAAAAATCCCTTCTTAGACTAAAGTCCATGTAAGAAGGGATTTAATATGCAAAACGATACATTTCTCTTTTTTAGAGTGTTATGGATTTAACTGATCAACAAGAGTATAGTTACCTGCTTCGACATAAGTCGTAAAACGATCCAGAATACTTTGCCATGAAGCACGTTGTGCATCCGGATCATTCACTTGATCGTCTTCAAAAATTTCAATCACTTTCGTTCGATGGCGCAACGGAATGAACATGACTTCGACAAGTCGTCCATCTTCTAATTGATAGCGCAAATGCTCTAAGGGTGAGACTTCCTGATACGTACCCAAATATTCAACATATGTCGGACTTCCTTCGCGTTGCATTCGACTTTTAAAATGTCCCTGTTCCATTAATTCGTTCTCGACATGTGTCGTATACCAGCCATTCGACGATCGATACCATTGCATCATATGTTGCGGTTCTGTCCACAGACGCCATACGGTCTCGATTGGAGCTGAAATCGTTGACGAGATCATTAAAAAATTATCCAACATGTTCCCTCCACTTCAAAGTCTTTATTAAAGAAGTTAATCCTCTTAGATTTTTTCTAAAGATAACTTTCGATAGACTAGTCTAATTTCCCTACTTATTTATCGAAATAGTTTTAAAGAACTAATTAAGGAGGTCATATAAATTGTTTTTTCAGGAACTTTATACCTTATTCATAGTAAAACTAGCAATTTAAAAAAATAAAAAAACCCCTCAACCGAGCAGCTCGTGACATTTTGGCGAAAAAAATAAAAAAGTGGGAAGTAAGTGGGAACTGACCCCCACTCACCTCCCACAAATCGCTTAAGACTGCGGTCTTTTCCGACGCAAACCATAATATTGATAGAACTGAACTTCGATGTTCCCGTTATAGAGCTTCCGGCGCTTCGTCGCTGGACGACCGTACGCTTTTTCGAACTCAACATACGACGTGATCATATAGACACTGTAGTATGGGAATTCTTTGTACGCAGTTCCAATCTTACGGTACAACTGATGGACTTCACGTGCGTCCTCCAAACGCTCCCCGTAAGGCGGGTTCCCGATGATGACACCGAAGTCTTCCTTTGGTTTGAAGTCTGCAGCGTCGCGTTGCATGACGTTGATCGCATCGCGGACGTCTGCGAGTTCTGCGTTTGTTTTCGCGAGTTTGACCATCTCTGGATCGACATCGCTTGCGTAAATCTTCAATGGTTTGTCCCACTCGGCTTTTTCGTTCGCTTCGTTGATTGCATCGAACCACGCCTTCTTCGGAATGCATTTCCATTCCTGTGAGACGAACTCGCGGTTGATGCCTGGTGCGATATTACGCCCGATCATTGCCGCTTCGATCGCCAGTGTACCTGAACCGGTGAAGACGTCGTAGAGCGGCATATCCGGCTTCCAGTTCGTCAGCATCAGCATCGCTGCTGCCATCGTTTCTTTGAGTGGGGCTGCTGAGTGGAATTCACGGTAGCCGCGTTTGTGTAATGCGTCGCCTGACGTATCGATCGTTAATGTTGCGATATCTTTTAACAAAGCAACTTCAATCGGATAACTTGCGCCGGTTTTTGGCAACCATTCCGTTCCTTTGTTGTACTGTTCTTGCATGTGCGAGACGATTGCTTTCTCGGTGATCTTCTGACAGTCACGGATCGAGAACAGCTTCGACTTGACCGAACGACCGTTGACGATGAAGTTCGCATCCCACGGCATCAACTCGTGCCACGGCAGTGCCTTGACTTGATCGAACAATTTTTCGAATGTCGTCGCGCGGAACTCAGCAACGACGAGTTTGATCCGGTCCGCTGTCCGAAGCCACATGTTCAAACGGGGAATGTCCTCCATCTCACAATCGATGTAGACCTTTCCGTCCTCGACCGTACATTCGTATCCTAACGCACGGACTTCTTTTGCGACGAGCGCTTCGATTCCCATCGCCGCTGTCGCGATGACTAAGCGTTTTGCCATATCGCGTTCACTCCTTTATTGTTTCTTCCACTGAATCGTTTCATTGCAATAAAAAAAGAGCCCAGGGTGGACCTGGACTCTCGTTCAACTTAAAAATAACAGCCTATGTGGTCCTGTAAGCCATGTTCTGTTCCTTAGTGTTTCAAACGGTTTGACCCTCACACGCAGGCGACAATCATCTATCTCCGTATTTGCATACGCTCTCCTTCGCGTTCAGTTCCGCTCCGGAAATTCCCCTACCAAATTTGGGTTTCTCGCTCGTGGGGTTTACCTCGTTCCACCTTCATGGTTTCCCATGAAGCTCCGTCACTGTGGCACCTTCAAGAAGTTTCGGCCCTATCCGAAGACTTAGGCGTTCCTTCTGCCGTCAGCTTGACGCTGCCTACACTTATCTTTTTGTGTAGCACGATCACTACAGCCATCGCAGGCTGTGCGAGCATGGACTTTCCTCAAAGCACCGAAATGCCCCGCGATTGTCCGAACCAACATAGTCACTGCTTATGAGTGTAGCGTAGATGCCGCTTTCCTGCAAGAGGCAATTCTCGTTTTATAAACGAAAAAGTTGCGTCCCTGCCTCATTTCACGGTATAGTACAAGAGTTCAGAAGGGGGCATGCAGTATGAAAAAACGACGCTCTGGTACGAACCGGCGAACGGTTCGCAAGTTGACGTTCCTGATCGAGATCGATGAGATCAAGGCACTTCATCTGCGAAACGGCATCTTCGCCTTCTATCGTCAAGGAGAGCTCATCCACGCGTTCGAGCCGTTCAACGTCAAGGCGCCCGATGCACTCTCAAAACGTAGCTATCATTTCGATCAACACGATATCTTGCTTATGAATGAACGTTTCCCTGAGCAAATCCCGTTGTATGATGAAGCAATGACGTTACGCTCTTGGGCCGACCAGGTCGCTTATGGTTTATACCAATTGATCGATTCCAGTCGCTTGTCGTTCGTCCATGAGGATGACACAGGATACAAAATGGAAGCGATGATCACGTGGACTGGAGAGGCATTAACACCTCCGACGCCCGTCTATAAAAAAGGAAAAGACCCGAAGTAACCTTCAGGTCTCGTACAGCGTTTCCCACTCGGTGGGAGGCGCTTTTTTTATTTGACGGTCAGGAGTCGTTCGACCGTTCGCGTATGGCGTCCACCACTCGTCTTGAATACGAGTTTATAGGACCCTTTTTGTTTCAATTGATACGTGAACTTGTGCGTCCCATTTTTTAATTTCGACTGGGTGAACGTTTTAATGACTTTCCCATCTTTATAAAGACGGGTCGTCGTTTTCGCATTCGAATATTCGTCAAAGTAAAACGCGAATAGTTGATTCGGTTTGACTGTTGAAGGGAGCGACACTTTAGAAATTGGCGCTGGAAGCGCCGCTAACATTCCGGCATTCAAGCGACCGACTCCGTAATGTGAACTTGTATCTCCTGTTTTTTTGGTCGCAGCAGCATACAGTTTACTGCGCATCGCTTCATTCGTGACGAATGGATTCTTTGATTTCGCAAGCGCCAATACCCCGCTGACGACCGGTGTTGCCATCGATGTCCCGTCTAAGTAACCATACTTATTCCCAACGATCGTTGAATAAATCCCTTCACCCGGTGCCATAATGTTAAGTCCTTTGCCGTAATTCGAGAACGTCGACGCTCGACCGAGTGTGCCAACAGCCCCAACGGCGACGACTTGACTCATCGAACCTGGGAAGAGCACTTTATTGCGCCCATCATTCCCCGCTGCTCCAACGACAAGGATGTTCTTCGCTTCTGCTTTTTTGATTGCTTCTTCCATGTAGGGATCGAATTCATATTGTCCGAGCGACAGGTTGATGACGTCTGCTCCCTGCTCGATCGCATACAAAATACCGTCACCGATATCAATCGACGCAGCAAAGTCACCATCGAATACGTCGGCTCCGATCAATTTAACACCGGATGCGACACCAACGATCCCTTTCCCGTCTTCCCGTGCCCCGACGATCCCAGCGACATGCGTTCCGTGATCATCCGGTTTACGGATGCCCGAGATCGTCGTCGTTTTATAAATGACGTCCTTGAACTCGCGGTGTTTCGTATCGATTGCGTCATCAATGATTGCAACGCGGATATCCGACTTACCACGGCTGTACTTCCAGTAAGTAGGGATCCGTGACTGATCGAGATACGTTTGCTGGAACTGGGCAGAATCCGTCGCTTTCTTGACGTCCGTGATCGGAATCAAGTCGGCATCGATATCCTCTTCTTCGAGATGTGCAAGTGGCTCGACGAGAGAGAATCCTTTTTGTTTCAAGGCACGAATCTCGCTCAGTCCCTGATTCGCCAACCAGTTTTGTTTTTGTTGTTCTGTAAAAGTTGGGTCGTATTGTACGTATTGAGACTGCGCAAAGGCAGACGTTGGCATGGCGACGATTGTCGCTAGCGTGAGTAGTGCAAGTTGCTTTTTCATGGGAACCCTGCCCTTCTCTGTTTACGCGCCGACCGAAGAATCGTCTGGACTAAAGCGGAACCGTACCGTCCGGTTCTTCGCTGACTTCAAAAGGAATGATTTTTCCGATCGTCACGTAAGCATAATAGCGTGCAAGGACCGCACGCCAACGCGTTGCATCGATGCCTGTCAGATCTTCACCTAACGGGGACCCGTCGAACGTCTCGAACTGTTGGCAAAAGAACGCTTCCTCTTCTTCATGCCACGTTACTTCTTCGCCGATGAACCCAGTCGAAAAGCGGACGAAGTCCGCAATCGAGGGTCCAATCACTTCTGCCGGCAAGCGTTCGCTCATCCGTCCGACCAGTTCATACCGGTCGCGTTGTGCTTGTTCCGCTTCTTCAATCGAATGACACAGCAGCACTTCACGATTTATTTCTACTAACACGACATAGTCACCACTCGGTAAATTGACGTGAATCATCCCTACACCCCTTGGATTGGATTCGTGCGGCTTCTAGGTGTCATTTTTTCTTCGATAATTTATAATGTCCATTTTCGATCAAATGTTAATTCAATCGGCTCGTTATCTTTCGACTTTAACATAACGACCCGTGTCGTTTCAATTTGATCGAGGAGATCCGCTTGACGAAGAGACTGAATTTCCTTCGACGAACCGGCTTCAAGCCGGTCTATGTACGGGGCAAGCAACGCTTGTTGATTGCTCGCGAGCGCGTACCAGGCAAGTCGAGCGAACGGCTCATCCTTTGCTGTCTCGAGCGCGTAGCTCTCGAAGATATCTGGAAGATAACTGCTAAATTGATCAAGCGCGTCGATGCGTTCTGCAACGTCGAGAATCGTTAACCAACTCGGGAGCGACAGCAACGATTCACTTGACCACCAGTCGAGTAAATCGACATGTTCTTTAAGTAATTGCTGTGCTTCTGGTCGATCGATCATATGTTGTAGGGTCTGGATGAGTTCGTTCCAGGCAAGCGACCAGTATTCTTCCGATGGATTAGCTGAAAGGAAGAATTGACGATAGACCGTCAGCAATTCCGAAACGTCCGTTAATGGTTCGACTTCCAATCGCTGATTAAAACAGCTAACTGCTTTTGTAAAATAATTTGGTTCAAGCGTTAATGCCATATAGAGTAATTTTGGTGCGTTTTTAATTTCGCCTTGATCGACCGTCTCGAATAATTCTTGAATCCATTCTGGTTGTGGTTGTGTCATAATCCTTTTCCTCCGTCTAGTAAATTTGTTTACTATACCCGAAAAAAGATTAGTTAAATCCTTTCTTCCCTAAATCGCTCCAATTCGATTCGCCGTCTCTTCTGAGCAAAGGACGATCAATGTCCCGTTTTTCGGAATCGTTTCATCAAGTCGCCGATTCAAATCAAGCCGTTTCCCGTCGGACAGAATCGTCACCCCTTCTTCTAGCAAGGCATGAAACGCATCGCGGTATGTCGCCCATTCCGGTCGCGTCGGAATCGAGAACATCCCTTCACCGTCTTTCGTCAACAGATTCGTCACGACCTTCGTCACGCCAGGATGATGGGACGCGAGGACCGCCATCCGGGCAATCGTCTCGTCACCAAGCAACACCTCATCGACCTTGACCTGTTCAAAGCTGTCGAGGTGTTCTTCGAGCATCATCTCGACGATCGTGTAAATGTTCGGATTCGCCCGTTCGATGCTTGAAGCGATCAACAGTGTCCGTCCGTCAGCATGGACCGGGGGAATCGAATGATCCGCGAGAACGATCGCACGGACCGCCTTTTCGATGTGAGCTCGCTCGAGCGTCGACGTCAGCGCCGGATCACCACAGACGTAATGGAACCGAGGGTGACTGAAGGGCTCCCGCTCTAGGTCGTCGACGAGGACGACATCCGTATGTTCGAGCAATGACTCGATGACGTGCTTCGAACGCCGACTGTATCCGAAGACGACCGTATGTCCTGTTTCCTTCACTTGTAACAACCCTCTTTCCTTTTGATTACGAATCAACTGGACACCATCGACCAGTTTTGAGATCAATCCACCGACGATCCCGATCCCGAAGATGAACACGAAAATCGTCAGAATGCGACCGGTATCCGAGCTGTCTCTTATACACATCTCCG
>NZ_WBYY01000034.1:0-23008 GCF_048985645.1 Exiguobacterium sp. A1_3_1
TCGCGAAACTTGGTATCATGCCAGGATATATCCATACACCAGGTCATGTCGGTATCGTCTCACGTTCTGGGACTTTGACGTATGAAGCTGTCCATCAATTAACGACGGCTGGCATCGGTCAATCGACAGCTGTTGGTATCGGGGGCGACCCGGTCAATGGAACGGACTTCATCGATACGCTCAAAGCGTTCAATGAAGATCCAGAAACAAAAGCCGTCATCATGTTAGGGGAAATCGGTGGAACAGCTGAAGAAGAAGCGGCTGAGTGGGTCAAAGCGAACATGACGAAACCAGTCATTGGTTTCATCGGTGGTCAAACAGCTCCTGCCGGCAAACGGATGGGTCACGCAGGTGCGATCATCTCTGGTGGTAAAGGAACAGCTTCTGAAAAAATCAAGACACTCCGTGCAAACGGAATCGAAGTGGCAGAAACACCAGCTGTCATTGGTGAGACGTTAATCCGTGTCATCAAAGAAGCAGGGATCTATGACGAGTGCGTGACGAACAGCACAGTCAAATAAATCAAAAAAAGAAGCTGTCCTGATCAAATCAGGACGGCTTTCTTCTATATAAATAAGAAGCTTAAATAAGGAGCGCTGATCTCATGAAACGTGAACTGTATGTCCGCTTCGCCATGTGTCAGGTACCGTACACGATCGTCCGATTGATTGAGCAATTCGGAATCGTTCCCAGTCATGAATTACCCGTTTCGACGCGTCTTCGAAAACGATATGAACAAGCATTACAGCTTGATTGGATCGAAGAGTCGATTCTAGTCAAAGGAGATCCACTGTTTCCGACTGTGTTACTGACGATCCCTCAACCGGTCTATGCCCTCTTTTACCGCGGTGATCCGTCCCGCTTAACACTTCCACGCGTCAGTATCATCGGTAGTCGAACCCCCTCACCGCACCATCATTCCCGTATGCGTTTCTTGCAACCCTTCTTTCATCCAGATCTCGCCACCGTTTCCGGAGGTGCCTATGGTATCGATGCCCTCGTCCATCGTCTATCCTTAAAACATCAGCAGACAACGATTGCGGTTCTCGCAGGAGGACTTGATCGTCTATATCCTACTTCCCATGCTTCTCTTTTTGAACGCATCCTCTCGAACGGTCTTCTTCTCTCTGAATATCCACCCGGAACTCCTATTCAAAAATTTCAATTTCTAGAACGGAATCGGATCATTGCTGGATTATCTTCATCATTGATCATCGTCGAAGCGGCGAAACGAAGCGGTACGATGAATACTGCCAATCATGCGCTTGACCAAGGAAAAGATGTCTATTGTTTGCCGGGTTGTCCCACGGAATCGTTCTTTACCGGAACGAATCAATTGATCGCAGAAGGAGCGATTCCACTCCTTGATCCGGAAGAAGTTTCAAAAAGTATTCGGCTGAACGTTGACAAATGGGAATCGAGACTACTATGATAAGTGAGATTAAAATACGAGTACGCCTCTAATAGGGAGCGATTGCAATGGCAAAATATCTAGTAATCGTCGAGTCACCCGCTAAGGCAAAAACCATTAAACGTTATCTCGGATCCAACTATACCGTGAAAGCGTCGATGGGGCACGTCATTGACTTGCCGAAAAGCCAAATGGGAGTCGACGTCGAACATGACTATGAACCGAAATATATCACGATCCGTGGTAAAGGTCCGGTCTTAAAAGAACTCAAGACAGCTGCGAAAAAAGCACAAAAAATCTATCTCGCAGCCGACCCCGACCGTGAAGGGGAAGCGATCGCATGGCATTTAGCTAAAGCATTAGGCGTTGATGAATCAACGGAGTGCCGAGTCGTCTTCAATGAAATCACGAAAGATGCCATCAAGGATTCGTTCAAGCGACCACGCAAGCTCAACTATGATCTTGTCGATGCGCAGCAAGCCCGTCGTATCTTGGACCGCCTTGTTGGTTACAGCATGAGTCCGTTATTATGGAAGAAGATTAAAAAAGGGTTATCTGCGGGACGCGTTCAATCCGTTGCCGTCAAGATGATCATCGATCGTGAACAAGAAATCAATGCGTTCATGCCTGAAGAATACTGGACGATCAAACTCGAACTCGATGCAAACGGTGAAAAGCTCGAAGCGAACTTCTACGGAGTCGATGGCAAGAAGCGTGAACTTCATTCGCAAGAAGAAGTCGATCAAATCTTGAATCAACTCTCAGAAGACTTTACAGTTGATTCCGTCACGAAAAAAGAGCGGAAACGGAATCCGGCGTTACCGTTTACGACGAGTTCTTTGCAACAGGAAGCAGCACGTAAGCTGAACTTCCGAGCGAAGAAGACGATGATGATTGCACAACAGCTATACGAAGGAATCGAAATTGGAAAAGAAGGTACAGTCGGTTTGATTACGTATATGCGTACCGATTCGACACGGACGTCAGATTCGGCGAACCTCGAAGCACACGGGTTCATTGAGCAGGCGTACGGAAAAGAATACATCGCAAGCGAGAAACGTAAAGAAAAGAAATCAGCGAACTCACAAGATGCACACGAAGCGGTTCGTCCGACTTCGACGATGCGCGAGCCACAACTCGTCAAATCGTATTTATCGCGTGATCAGTTCCGCTTATATAAACTAATTTGGGAACGGTTCGTCGCAAGCCAGATGGCGCCAGCGATTCTCGATACTGTCAAAATCGATCTCGTCTCGAACGACGTCACGTTCCGTGCGAACGGGTCGACCGTTAAATTCCCGGGCTTTATGAAGGTCTACATCGAAGATACGGACGATGAGGCGGTTTCAGACGTCAAGGAAGGACTACTTCCTCCACTCGATGAAGGGGAAGAGTTGAAACAATCAGCAATCGAACCGAAACAACACTTCACACAACCACCACCACGTTATACGGAAGCACGTCTTGTCCGGGCGATGGAAGAGCTCGGTATCGGTCGTCCGTCGACGTATGCGCCGACGCTCGATACGATTCAAAAACGGGGTTACGTGACGCTTGAAGAGAAGAAATTCTTACCAACGGAACTCGGTGAACTCGTCATCGATATGATCAGCGACTATTTCCAAGAGTTCATCACTGTCCAGTTCACGGCAGACATGGAAGCTTTACTCGATGCGATCGAAAAAGGTGACATGCAGTGGACGGAAGTCGTCGATCCAATCTATAAGTCCTTTGCAAAGCGTCTGACACGAGCAGAAGCAGAAATCGAGAAGATTGAAATCAAAGATGAACCGGCTGGAGAAGATTGTGAAGTCTGTGGTCACCCGATGGTCATCAAGATGGGACGTTATGGCAAGTTCATGGCGTGCTCGAACTTCCCAGAGTGTCGTAATACGAAACCGATCCAAGTCGAGATCGGTGTGAAGTGTCCGACATGTGGAACGGGCGACATCGTCGAACGTCGTAGTAAAAAAGGACGTTTGTTCTACGGTTGTTCGAACTATCCGGAGTGTGAGTTCGTCTCATGGGATAAACCGGTCGAAGAACCATGTCCGGTATGTAGTAGTATGATGGTACAAAAGAAAATCAAGAACGGTGTGAAAGTAGAATGTACATCTTGTGGACATCATGAAACACGCATCGATCAGGAGCAAGAGGAGGAATGACCGTTGAAACGTGTAACGGTAATCGGCGCGGGACTTGCAGGTTCTGAAGCAGCATGGCAACTTGCAAAACGCGGCGTACAAGTAGATTTATATGAAATGCGGCCTGTCAAACAGACACCCGCGCACCATACAGACCAATTCGCTGAACTCGTCTGTTCGAACTCACTTCGAGCGAACCAGTTAACGAACGCAGTTGGTGTCTTAAAGGAAGAGATGCGTCAGCTCGATTCCTTGATCATGAAAGCAGCAGACTTAGCGAGCGTTCCAGCAGGTGGAGCACTTGCTGTCGATCGGCACGACTTCGCAGGATATGTGACGGAAACGTTGAAAAACCACCCGAACGTTACCGTCCATCATGAAGAAATCGAAGCGATTCCAGATGGTCCGACGATCGTCGCGACGGGTCCGTTGACGAGTGCGGCATTATCGGAATCACTTAAACAATTCACAGGTGAAGATTACCTATACTTCTTCGATGCAGCGGCACCGATTCTCGATGGAGACACGATCGATCGTGAGAAGGTTTACCTGAAATCACGATATGATAAAGGCGAAGCTGCCTACTTGAATTGTCCAATGACGGAAGAAGAATTCCAGCTCTTCTATGATGAGCTGATCAATGCGGAAGTCGTTCCATTGAAGGAATTTGAAAAAGAGATTTACTTCGAGGGCTGTATGCCATTTGAAGTTCTCGCTTCACGCGGACCGAAAACACTCTTGTTTGGACCGATGAAGCCAGTTGGACTTGAAGATCCGAAGACAGGCAAACGACCATATGCTGTCGTTCAATTGCGTCAGGATAACTCAGCTGGAACATTGTTCAACCTTGTCGGCTTCCAGACACATTTGAAATGGGGCGAACAAAAGCGGATCATTCGCTTGATTCCTGGTCTTGAGAATGCAGAAATCGTCCGTTATGGTGTCATGCACCGTAACACGTTCGTCAACTCACCGAATTTATTAAAACCAACGTATCAGACACGTACACGTGACGACTTGTTCTTTGCTGGTCAAATGACAGGTGTCGAAGGGTACGTCGAGTCAGCAGCGTCCGGTTTGACGGCAGGAATCAATGCGGCACGTCTCGTCAATGAGGCGGAACCGGTTACGTTCCCGCAGGAAACGATGATGGGTGCGATGTCGCACTATATCACGACGACGGAAGGGAAGAACTTCCAGCCAATGAATGCCAACTTCGGATTGGTACCAGCACTCGTCGGTCATCCGGTTCGGATGAAAAAACCTGAGAAGTATGCGCTCTACGCAGAGCGAGCACTTGAAGCAATCAAAGATTTCACGGATATGTGATTTTTGATGGGGAGAAAGGCGTGATTTAGCGCTCTTTCTCCCCATTTCTTAATTTGTCATAAAAGCGTGATAATTTCGTTAATTTTTCGGTTTTTGGTCTATTGTCAGACTACTTGGTCTGTGCTATGCTAAGGGCGATTCGAGAATGAAATGGTCAGAAGGGGGCGCATTCATGGGGATAGACACTGCTTTTGAGCGACTGCTAGAAGATTTCATGCGGTATGTTCATATTGAACGTCAATTATCTCCGAATACAGGTCGCTCTTATGATCAAACACTTCGACAATACGCCGCTTTTTGCCGCGATCATCAGTTACGATCGATTGAATTGGCAAGTGCACGGCGTTATTTGTATGCTCTTTACGATCAGGAGCTGGCGCGGGCGACGATTGCACAAAAAGTTTCCTGCCTCAAACAATTTGGTCGTTTTTTGACACGTGACACCGATGAGCCTAATCCCTTCGATGGATTAAAAGCACCAAAACGACAACAAGGACTTCCGACATTCCTCGTCCCAACGGAATATGAACGTTTCCTCGATGCCTTTCGATCGAGTGATACGCTTGGCAACCGGAATGTGGCGTTAGTAGAACTTTTATATGCGACGGGTATGCGGGTCAGCGAGGTCGTTCAACTGGATCTTCGTGATCTCGCGACTGATCACTCCTACGTCCATGTGTATGGAAAAGGTGGGAAGGAACGCATCGCACCAATCGGAACCTTTGCTAAAGATGCATTAGAACTGTACTTACCATCACGAGATCCAGTCGCAGGTCATGAGCAAGCGTTGTTCTTGTCTCATTCAGGGCGTCGATTGACGACGGATGCGATTCGGAAAATCATGAAAAAAGGGGAACAACTCGTTGGGAAACATGTGACACCACATGCGCTTCGTCATAGTTTCGCGACAGATTTACTGGAAAGAGGCGCCGATTTGCGAGCGGTCCAGGAGTTACTTGGACACGCATCGCTGTCGACGACCGGTCAGTATACACACGTAACGACGGAACGATTACGACATGTTTATCAACAAGCACATCCTCGTGCCTAAGGGAGGAAACATTGATGTTTCATGCAACGACGATTTTTGCGATTCAACATAACGGACAATCCGCGATGAGCGGAGACGGACAGGTGACTTTCGGAAACCAAGTCATCATGAAGAAAAGTGCGAAAAAAGTACGGCGCCTCTATGGTGGCAAAGTCATTGCCGGATTTGCTGGAAGTGTCGCGGACGCGTTCACACTCTTTGAAAAATTCGAAGCGAAGCTTGAAATGTATAACGGGAACTTACAACGGGCAGCAGTTGAGCTGGCGAAGGAATGGCGAGGCGATAAGATGTTGCGTCAACTTGAAGCACTCTTACTTGTCATGGATGGAACACATCTCTTACTTGTATCCGGAAACGGGGAAGTCATCGAACCGGATGACGGCATTCTCGCAATCGGTTCAGGTGGTAATTATGCGCTTGCAGCAGGTCGCGCGTTAGCTCGACATGCAAGTCATCTCACAGCAGAGGAGATCGCCCGCGCAGCGCTTGAGACGGCTGGTGAACTCTGTGTCTTTACGAACGATCAAATCATCCTAGAAACGATCGGAGGCAATGACCATGCATGAATTGACGCCAAGACAAATCGTCGAGAAGTTAAATGAACATGTCATCGGACAAGCGGATGCTAAACGTGCGGTGGCGATTGCTTTACGTAATCGGTACCGTCGACAATTACTCGATGCATCGATGCGGGATGAAGTCACACCGAAGAATATCCTGATGATCGGACCGACCGGAGTCGGAAAGACTGAAATTGCGCGACGCCTCGCGAAACTCGTCCGTGCGCCGTTCGTCAAGATTGAAGCGACGAAGTTCACGGAAGTAGGGTACGTCGGTCGTGATGTGGAGTCAATGGTGCGGGATCTCGTGGAAGCGTCTCTACGTCTTGTCAAAGATGAGAAAAAAGAAGCGCTCAAAGATCGAGCGGAAGCAGTGGCGAACGAACGAATCGTCGATGCGTTATCTGGTAAAAAAGCGTCATCTGGTCTCGGTGGTGGAACGAATCCGTTTGAGATGTTGTTTGGAGGGAACCAGAAGCAACAAGAGCCGGATACATCGGAAGCGACAGCCGACCGTTCGTTACTTCGTCAGCAATTACTGACAGGGCAACTTGAGGATCGCATGATTGAGGTCGATGTTGAAGAACGCCAAGTGGATTTATTCTCTGGGCAACAAGGCATGGAGGGACTCGCGAATCTTCAGGATATGCTCGGACAAGTCATGCCGAAGAAAACGAAGAAGCGTCAGCTCACAGTCAAGGAAGCACGACCAATCCTGACGGCGGAAGAAGCGGAGCGGTTGCTCGACTTGAACGAAGTCCATGACGAAGCGGTTCGTCGCGCAGAACAGATGGGGATCATCTTCGTCGATGAGATCGATAAGATCGCGACAAAAGGACATGATTCAGCTGGTGTTTCACGAGAGGGTGTTCAACGAGACATCTTACCGATCGTTGAAGGATCGACGATCGTTACGAAATATGGTCCAGTCAAGACGGATCACATCTTGTTCATCGCTGCGGGTGCATTCCATATGGCGAAACCATCTGATCTGATTCCTGAACTCCAAGGTCGTTTCCCAATTCGTGTCGAACTCGATAGTTTGACAGAAGATGACTTTGTTAAGATTTTAACTGAACCGAATCAAGCATTACTCAAACAATATAAAGCATTATTAGGGGCAGAGCACGTTCATGTCACCTTTACAGAAGAAGCCATTCGTGAAATCGCGCGGATTGCTGCACAGGTAAACGATGAGACGGATAATATTGGAGCACGACGCTTGTATACGATCATGGAGCGCGTCCTTGAAGAATTATCCTTCGAAGCAGCAGACATGCCGGAGACGGATGTGACGATCACGCCACAATACGTGACGGAACGAGTTGGAAAAGTAGCAGATGATCGAGACTTAAGTCAGTTCATCTTATAAAGTGGAGGAAGAAAAAATGAATTTATTGGCGAAAACGCGGAAGCTGAATACGATGTTACAACAAGAAGCGAGCACGCATGTTGATTTCAAGGTCATGGCTGATCGACTCAGCGAAGTCATGGAATCGAACACATTCATCGTAAGTCGGCGCGGTAAGTTACTAGGTATCGCAATCAAGCAACAAATCGAAAATGACCGGGTCCGTGGTTTCTTAGAAGAACGTCAATTCCCGGAAGATTACACGAAAAAATTATTTAACGTCACGGAAACGACAGCAAACATTGCCATCGATAGTGAACATACGGCATTCCCAGTCGACAACCGTGATACGTTCGAAACGTCGAAAACGACGATCGTACCGATCATCGGTGGTGGCGAACGCCTTGGTACGCTGGTCCTCGGTCGTATGGTGGAAGACTTCAACGAAGAAGACCTAGTGCTTGCGGAGTATGGTGCGACAGTCGTCGGGATGGAAATCCTTCGTGAGAAGGCACATGAGGCGGAAGATAAAGCACGCAAGAAAGCGGTCGTTCAGATGGCGATCAATTCGTTGTCTTATTCAGAACTTGAAGCGATTGAGCATATCTTCGAAGAGCTGGAAGGAAATGAAGGACTACTCGTCGCTTCAAAGATTGCCGATCGCGTTGGTATCACGCGTTCCGTCATTGTCAACGCACTGCGTAAACTCGAAAGTGCAGGCGTCATCGAGTCGCGTTCACTTGGAATGAAAGGAACTTACATTAAAATTTTGAACGATAATTTCCTTTATGAGTTAGAGCGTATTAAATCGAACTAAAAAAATAATGAGATACAGCGTATTTTTCGTTAATCGTTTTTAACGTCTGTATTAGATAAGCGATTCTTCTTCAATGTGAGAAGAATCGCTTTTTTTGTTAAAGACGATTTCTTACAAACATCCATCAGATCACACAAGAAGCAATGCAGATCCACTATTCTTTAAATGGTTATCGTAGAACATCAATGAAAAATACCAAGAAAAGGGGTGGATAAAAAAGTTAAAAGAGAAGGAACTATTTTTATATTTATTCAAAGAAATTACAATTTGGTGTTTTTTTCATTCTGTATTAGATGTATAATCAATTCTGTTGCTCATGAATGAAATATTTTAAATCTTAGTTTAGACATTTTCTGTAAATCATAAATTAGTCCATTTTTATTAATTAAACTTTTTTCTATTCGTAGATGCATAGGTAATATTTATCATTTTTGAACAAAATGGTAATTAAAGGTGAAAAATGAACATCTCATTACCCTTTTTTTAAAATTTATCCTTTTCAAACATTGACCTATTTGTTTCAATTATTTCAGATATGTTACTAATGACTTACTAGTTTTAATATTCTTCAATTCCAAACTATTCATACATGGAGGGCGGATAAATGGATTGGTTAGGCTCCGATTATTCTTTACTCACTAAAGCAGTCAATCGTACTGTAGATTCTCAAAAAGTAATATCTAAAAATATCGCGAATGTTGATACACCTGGATACAAAGCACAACGTTTAGTGTTTTCGGATGTACTAGACTCTCAAATGAAAATGAGTCTAAAGCGTCATGCTCAAATTGATGCGCAAGGTTCGATCGTTGAGCAATCGACTTCTATGCGTAACGATGGAAATGGTGTCGATATTGATTTTGAGATGTCTGAATTATCACGCAATCAAATCGAGTATGAGGCATTAGTAGAACAGCTGAATCGGAAATTTTCAGGAATCCAATCAGTAATTAGAGGAGGCAGATAAAAGTGAGTATGTTCGGTGGATTTCATACTTCTGCATCAGGGTTAACTGCACAACGTCTCCGGCTTGATACGGTTTCAGCAAATATTGCAAATGCTCAAACGACACGGGGAGAACTTGTAGATGGTCAATGGCAACCCTACGCTCGTAAATTAGCAGTGCTTAAGGAAACGGCTAACGGTGTAACGGTTAGCGAACTTCGAAAAGATGAAGAGCCTTTTAAATTAGAATACAACCCAAATCATCCGGATGCAGACGAGCTTGGATACGTCAAAATGCCGAATGTCGACATTTTAAAAGAAATGGTCGATATGATGGGCGCAACACGATCTTATGAAGCAAACGTGACAGCTCTTAACGCGACGAAAGCAATGCTTGTTAAAGCGATGGAGATCGGTAAGTAAGAATGAAGGGATGATGAATGACCATGGCAATTCAAGCAATTCAGGGATTACAACCCATTCTTCAAAATCAAATGACTCCTAAAACAACACCAAGTGACTTTAGCGAAGTGTTAAGTCAAGCAATGAATGGATTAAATGCGACACAAAGCGCTTCATCTCAAGCACGAGTAGATTTGGCGACGGGAAAGTCAACAGATCTACATAATATTATGATTAAAACAGAAGAAGCATCTCTCTCTATGCAACTCGCCATTGAGGTCCGTAATAAGGGCATCGAAGCATACCAAGAAATGATGCGTATGCAACTGTGAATGTTAAGGAAAGCGTGGGAGATGTTGAATGAACGAAGGATTAAAAGCAAGATGGAACACCATTAATACAACGTGGAAATCATGGTCACTCGCTAAAAAGGCGATGATTCTTGGAAGTATTATCGTCGTTTTAGCAGCGTTGATCGTCGCTATTCTCTGGTTATCTAAACCAACGATGACACCCCTTTATTCAAAATTATCACCACAAGAAGCCGGACAAGTGACGGAAAAACTAAACGAGGACGGTATTCAGTCTGAAGTTGTTAGTGAAGCTAATGGCGTGACCATTCTTGTTCCAGAGGCGAATGTTGAGAATTTGAAAGTCGAATTAGCAACAGCTGGTATTCCAAAGTCTGGTCAAATTGATTATTCCTTCTTTAGTGAAAACGCGGGTTTCGGAACGACGGATAAAGAAATGAACATCTTGGAACGCGACACGATGCAGACGGAACTCGAAAACTTGATTACACAAGTCAATGGAATCGAGTCAGCTAAAGTCATGATTACGCTCCCAGAAAAGAGTGTCTTTTTATCGGATGAGAAAGAATCTTCAACAGTATCGGTCGTATTGACTTCTAGCGCAGGTAGTAACTTGAATAATCAAACGGTTCAAGGTCTGTATCATTTGATCGCTAAAAGTATTCCAAATCTTAAAGAAGAAAACATTACGATCATGGATCAGTACTTCACGTACTATGAACCGGGCAATGCGACGCAAACAGCAGGTGGAACAGATCCGATGGCACTTAAAAAAGCAACAGAGAACGATTTACGGAAACAGATCCAACAAATGCTTTCTGTTGTTCTTGGACCGCAAAAAGCACTCGTATCGGTCACAGCGGACGTAGATGTTACGAAACGTCAGGAAGAACAAAAATTAGTAGAGCCAGTAGATCCAGATAAAATCGAAGGAATCGTCACATCTGCTGAAAAAGTAGCTGAAGCATACACTGGTGCAGCGAATCAAGGAACTGCTGGGACTGGCGAAAATGAAACAATCAATTTCCCGACAGGAAATGGTGAAGCTGGAGATACGAGTGAAAAAACACACGATATTATTAACTATGAAGTAAATCGAATCACGAAACAGATTTCTGGGGCACCATATGAAATTCGTGACTTAGGTATTCAAATCATTGTAGAACCACCAAAGGGTCAGACACAAATTGATCCGCAGTTACAAACGGACTTACAGACGATGATGTATTCTATCATTCGTACGTCCATTACAAAACAAGATGCTAAAACGACGTTAACAGATGCGGAACTGACAAATAAAGTAGTTGTCATGTCTCGACCATTTGCTAACACGACAACTAAACAGACCGCTACTTCAGAAACAATTCCGATGTGGGTTTGGTTTGCATTAGGTGCAGCAGCTTTAGTCATCATAGGCATGATTTTCTTCATGGTTCGTAAACGTAAAAAAGAAGAAGAGGAAAGCTTAGAGGAATGGACACCGATTGAAACAGAAATTCCTGAGTTATCGACTGAAGATAATAGCAATGAAGCACAAAAACGAAAACAACTAGAAAAATTAGCAGCGTCAAATCCAGACGAATTTGCAAAACTGCTTAGAACTTGGTTAGCGGAGGATTGATCCTATGAAGAAATTAGAGATGAATAGTCGTGAAAAGGCTGCCGTCCTAATGATTTCATTAGGTCCAGAAGTCGCGGCGAACGTATATAAGCATCTAAGTGAAGAAGAGATGGAATGGTTGACGTTACAAATCTCAAGCATGAAACGAATTGACCCTGAAGATAAAGCAGGTGTTTTGGATGAATTTCATGATTTAGCAATGGCACAGAACTATATCACGCAAGGTGGTATCGGTTTTGCGAAATCCGTATTAGAAAAAGCTGTTGGTGAAGAAAAGGCGATGGAATTGATTCATCGCCTCACATCAACACTTCAAGTACGTCCTTTCGAGTTTGCGCGAAAAGCAGATTCAAAACAATTATTGAATTTTATTCAAAATGAACATCCGCAAACGATTGCTCTAGTACTTGCTCATTTGGATCCAGCGAAGTCAGGACAAATCCTTTCTGAGCTTCCGGCAGAGGCGCAGTCGGATGTAGCGAGACGAATTGCTACGATGGATCGAATGAATCCAGAAATCATTAGTGAAGTTGAGTTGATTTTAGAACGTAATCTGTCTCAAGCAGGAATGCAAGACTATGCTCAGTCAGGCGGGATTGAAGCAGTTGTTCAAGTGTTGAATGGTGTTGACCGAACGACAGAACGAACAATTTTGGATACGCTTGAAATTCAAGATCCTGAACTCGCTGAGGAAATTAAAAAGCGGATGTTCGTATTTGAGGATATTGTCACATTGGATGCACGTGCAATTCAACGTATCATTCGTGAAGTTTCAAATGAGGATCTTCTTTTAGCATTGAAAGTATCATCTGATGACGTCAAAGACATGGTGTATCGAAATATGTCTCAGCGGATGGTCGAGTCGTTCAAAGAAGATATGGAGTTCATGGGTCCTGTTCGATTACGCGATGTCGAAGAAGCACAAAGTCGAATTGTCGGTATCATTCGTCGTTTAGAAGATATGGGTGAGATCGTCGTCGCACGCGGTGGAGGAGATGATATCGTTGTCTAACGTCATTAAACGGCAGAGTGTCTTGTCTAAATCGCAGCGTTTGATTCATCAGCCAGTAGCATCGTCTGAAAACGTTGATCATGACAGTAATCTCGTTACGGTTTCCTATGAAGAAGAATGGTTAGAACGTCAGAATCAATTGACACTTTTAGAAAAGCGTTTGATGGAAGAACACGAATCAAGACTAGCGCAATTGGAAGAAGAAAAGTTAAGAACGCTCGAGGCGGCAACGCTGCAAGGGTATGAAGCAGGGTTTGTTGAAGGACAATCAAGCGGCTTCGCAACATATGATAAGGCAATGTCTGACTTAAATGCGTTAAGTGAGAAATTAGAGCAACGTTTTCAAGAGAAACTTATGATGATGGAACATGATCTATGTGTAGTTGCTCTTCAAACGACGCATTTATTTCTAGAAAATCTATTAGATTCCGATGAAGAGACATTATATAAGATGATTCATAAACTATTGATCCAGTTTAGAGATCGCGAGAAATTATTTGTCTATGCATCGCCTCAAGATTTTGAACGCTTAGTCATGATGGAAGATAAGATCCAATCTATTCTCGGAGCGACAGTCAGTGTCCAACTCCGGTTAGATCCAGAATTGTCACCACGTGATTTTAGAATCGATTCTGAAAATGGAGCGATTACGGGTGGGTTACACTCCAGTTTTAAACATCTTGAGAAAAAGATTTTTGAGGTGTTGACGGATGTATAAAGTTCAACATTTGCAAGAAGCGATTCAAGACATTAAATTTGATGATCTGCTTCGACATTCAGGTAAAGTGGTCCAAGTTATTGGTTTGATGATCGAATCGAGAGGACCCACTGCTGTATCAATTGGAGAGCGCTGTTTTATTCAATTGAACGCACACCACGAAATTGAAGCAGAGGTCGTTGGCTTTAAAGAGGGGCATGTTCTACTTATGCCTTATGGTGAAACGACAGCAATCGCTCCAGGGTCCATCGTTGTTGCTTCAGGTAAACCGTTACACGTTCCTGTAGGCGAAGAGTTGATAGGTCAAGTGTTAGATGGACTAGGCAGACCATTAGACGGTGAAAACCTAGAGCATTTAAAAACAACATCCATTGTTAGAAAGCCACCAAGTCCGCTTAGTCGCCCACGTATTAGCGAAGTACTCTCAACTGGGATACGAGCAATTGATACGTTATTAACAGTAGGTGAAGGACAGCGTGTTGGGTTATTTGCAGGATCAGGCGTCGGAAAGTCCACACTTTTAGGAATGATTGCGAAACGGTCAACAGCGGATATCAACGTGATTGCTTTAATTGGAGAGCGTGGACGTGAAGTCAAAGAGTTTATCGAAGCGGAGTTAGGTGAGGAAGGAATGAGTCGGTCGATCATCGTTGTAGCAACGAGTGATCAATCGCCCCTTGTACGACTTAAAGGTGCTTACACTGCAACAGCGATTGCTGAGTACTTTCGGGATCAAGGGAAAAATGTCGTCCTGATGATGGACTCCGTTACACGATTTGCAATGGCACAACGTGAAATCGGACTAGCGACAGGTGAACCTCCCGCTTCAAAAGGATATACACCAAGTGTCTTTGCGCTACTCCCACAACTTTTGGAGCGAAGCGGTAAGACTGAAAAAGGCTCGATCACAGCATTCTATACCGTCTTGGTTGATGGGGATGATATGAATGAACCGATTGCAGATGCTGTACGCGGAATTTTGGATGGTCACTTTGTACTGGATCGGAATTTGGCGAACAAAGGACAATATCCTGCGATTCATGTATTACGCTCCATCAGTCGTGTCATGAATCAAATCACTTCAGAAGAGCATAAACAAAAGGCCATCGTTTTTCGTCAGCTTCTCTCTACTTATTTAGATGCGGAAGATTTGATTAACATTGGAGCGTATAAAAGCGGAACAAATCCAGAAATCGATCGGGCCATTCAAATCTATCCACAACTCATCGAATTTCTAAAACAGTCTGTCCATGAAGTGAGTGACTTAGATGCCGCAATTGAAAGACTATTTCAGATTATTCCATAAGGGGAGCGGACATGCGAACGATATATGAACGAATCATTCCGCTCGCTGAAGCGGAAAAGGATCGAGTCTCAAAAGAAACAGCTGAAAAAAAGATGCGTTATGAAGAGGAAATGCAGAAGCTGTATCAACTGTTGGTCCGGTACGAAACGTTTTTGAAAGAACAGGATCAAATCGGACGGATTGAGTTGGTTGATTCACAATATCGTGAAAGAGCCAGGGATGTAGTGAAGCAACAAATCGAGAGACAACAGTTGTTCGTCACGCAAGCTAAGAACGTTTATGAAAAAGCGCAATTGGCATTAAAAGAAGCCATGATCGAAGAGAAAAAATTCACCAAACTACAAGAAAATCATTTTATTGAAGTGCGGCGAGAACTTGCAATAGTAGAACAAAATCAACTAGATGAGCTATCTCTTCTACATTTTAAAAGAGGTCAAACGATATGAGTGAACAAAAGACGTCAAAGCAGTGGATATTACCATTAGTGATCATCCCGTTTATCATCATCTTGCTGACAGCATACTTCGTGTTGAATTATGCGAACGGAAGACCATTATTATCTTTACCGTTCGATACAGAAAAAACAGCAAAATCTACTGCTACCTCTAATGACCAAGAGTTGGTCAAACGTTTAAAAGTAGCAAACAACGAAATTAAGAAATTACGCAATGAAAAAGAAGAACAAAAGCAAACGTTGCAAGTGAAAGAACAAGAAATCACGAAACTAATCTCAGAACGGGATCAGTTAAAAAAAGCATCAGCTCCTGCTGCTTCAACTACTTCTTCGAGTGAGAAGAAAACTAAGAAAACACCAGTATCTGATGTATATGCAGAAATGTCACCTAAAGAAGCAGCATTAATCTTTAATGAGCTCAGCCCAACTGAAGTGGTTTCGATCATTGAAAACATCGATGCAGAACAGCAAGCTGCAATCATTGCCAAAATGGATGCCAAAAAAGCAGCAGCATTAACTCAATTATTAGCTTCGGAATAGAGGTGAGATCATGAATATTTCAGATCTTCAAATGAATCCGGTACAAGGAACAGCGATAGGTACCGATGAGATGGGGAACGCAACAGATGCAACAGGTAAGTTTGCGACACTTTTACAATTTCTAACGAACAATGAGTTGACTGTAAATCAAGGAATACCGGATGTATCACTAAAAGATTCGGAACGTGTAGATGTAGATGGAAAATCTGAAAAGGCTGTATTTCTTCAAAATATCCAGTCGCTTATGGATCATCCAGAAATGATTTTAGAAGTGCTGGAGCAACCTGAGGTCAGTAGCCTTCCAATTCATTCGGTGAAGCATCGAGAGATTGTTCAGATTTTAAAGGCGATTCAAGAAGGAAATATCGAATCTGCTGTTCAGCTACTCGATCAATCATCTATCACTCCCGCTCAAATTAATACGTTGATCGGAAATGTATTACAGAAACAGAATCAGCAATTGAAGCCAGAAGTAAATTCCGTGCAAAGTATTGGAACGGCTCCAGTAGAAGAAAACATGGAGAAGTTGATTTTACCCGTCAAAAATGAACTGGCGCCGTCAAAAGAAAAGTTCATGGAAACGGGTCAGAATAAAATAGTGAATGTTATTCAGAAACAAAGTCAAGAGCCCTCCTCAGCACTGGAACAAGATATTAAAGCGAATACAGCAGCACCGGCAGTAAGTGTAAATCGAATGAATCATGCGCTCCTTTTCAATAGCGTGAATCGCACAGTTCCATTTTTACCGGTCGATGAGCAAATTATGAATCGAATCGAAGTGGCGTTAAAGCAAGCACCTTTTATAAACGGTAAAGATGGTTCTTCAAAAATCTCTATTCGTTTATATCCTGAACAGTTAGGTGAACTAGTCGTTCAAGTAGATCGAAAAGGAAATGAACTTACGATTAAGCTTTTCATGGCGAATGAGCAAACGAAGCAATTGATCGAACAACAACTCGGAAAACTACATACGACACTACATCAACAGAGTCCGGTTGTGAAAATCGAAACAGGTATCATTGCGACTGCTGCAAGAGAATTTGAACAAGGATTCTCTTCAGAACGACGTGAACAGGAAAAACAGGAATCTTCTTCACATCAGCAAGAAGAAGAGCGAGAGGAGGAAGAAGATGACGGAAGGGATTAAAAATGACGGTTCTTCGTTTCAGTTACCTGAAAAAAAGCAAACCGTATCCAACAATTCGATGGATAAAGATATGTTCATGAAGATTTTAATCGCCCAGTTATCGAACCAAGATCCAACAGCTCCGATGGAAGATAAAGAGTTCATTGCCCAAATGGCTCAGTTTTCTTCGTTAGAACAGATGCAATCGATTGGAAAAGGAATGGAAACGATGATCCTAAATCAGCATGCGGCTGCGTTGATGACGTACAGTAACCTGATTGGGAAAGATGTCAGTTATACACCGTCTGCTAACGCTGAGGGTGAAACGTCTTCAACGGAAGAGACAGCAACTGTACTAAGTGTCAAACGAGATGGTGTGGATGTCATCGCTGAATTATCGAACGGTAAACGGGTCAGTGTGTATGACCTGACGCAAATCAAATCTAAGGAGGAAAAATAATGTTACGTTCAATGTATTCAGGAATCAGTGGGTTGAAAAACTTCCAAACGAAATTGGATGTCGTCGGTAACAACATTGCAAACGTCAATACATTCGGTTACAAAAAAGGGCGTGTTACGTTCAAGGATTTAGTTAACCAATCTGTCGGATCTGCTTCTGGTGCGGGTGGCGGAGTCGGGGGAACAAACCCGAAACAAGTCGGTCTTGGGGCATCGATGTCAACAGTCGATAACGTCTACAACCAAGGAGCACTTCAAAATACCGGTCGGACGCTTGACGTTGGTATTTCTGGTGAAGGATTCTATCAAGTCATGACAGCGGAAGGTGTTCGCTATTCTCGTTCAGGAAACTTTTATACGGATTTAGACGGTAACATCGTTACTGGTGATGGAAACTACGTTGTTGGTACTGGAACAGCTGCTGTTCCAACAGGTCCTGTTCCTAATAACTTACCGAATGGTTCTGTTCCACCTGCAGCGCCGACTCCAGGTTATCAAAAATTAAAAATCCCTACTGATGCACGAAACTTATCGATTGGGAAAGATGGATTAGTCACTTATGTAAATAATACGGGTGCGCTAACTACGGTAGGGTATATTACATTAGCAAACTTCCCTAACCCAGGTGGTCTTGAAAAGTCTGGTGTAAATTTATTTGCTTCTTCTCAAAACTCTGGTGCAGCAGCAACCGGAACCCCTAGTACAAACGGTCTCGGTCAATTGACATCTGGAACACTCGAGATGTCAAACGTCGATTTGTCAGAAGAATTTACGGAAATGATCATTGCACAGCGCGGTTTCCAGGCAAACACACGAATCATTACAACGAGTGACCAAGTGTTAGAAGAACTCGTCAATCTGAAACGATGATTCAGTTAACGACGTTACGGAAAACACCATTAGTCATTAATGCCAGCTTGATTGAATCCATTCGTTCGACTCCTGATACGACGATTCACCTCATTGGTGGACAAACGTATGTCGTACAAGAATCGATGGAGGAAGTGACGGAGGCAGCAATTCAATTTTATCGTCAAATCGGATTGACCGGTTTGACGAGTGTAAGGAGGATCGATGATGGCGGAAGAAGAGAAAAAGAAAAGTAAGCTTAAATTACCATTGATCATGGTCATCGTTGCTCTCATGATGGTTGGAGCTGGGTACATGGTAATGAAATATTTGATTGCTCCAGATGAAACGAAAGCAAAAGTAGAACAGCCGACTGGAGAAGAGCTTGATGCACGTAGTCTTCAGACTGATGATTTGACGACGAACATCTCAGACGAACGTTTCTTGAATGTACAATTTACAATCGTAACCGATGACCAAAAAACACGGGATGATTTAGAATTACGTAAATTCCAAATTAACAACATCATTCTTGGGGATTTATCTACCATGAAAAAATCGGATTTGGATTCGAAAGCCGACATGGAGAAACTGGAAGAAAAATTACGTGTCCAGTTCAAAAAACTCATCCAAGAGGGTGATGTCCAACGTGTCTACACTACGAAAAAAATCATCCAGTGAGGTGGCAGCATGAGCGAAGTATTATCACAACATGAAATTGACGCCTTGCTATCAGCTATTTCAAGTGGAGATATGGAAGTTGAGGAAATCAGGAGTCAAGAAGAAGAGCGGCGCGTTAAAGTATATGATTTCAAACGTGCCCTTCGTTTCTCTAAAGACCAATTACGAAACTTAACGCGCATTCATGAGCAATTTGCTCGAGTGCTAACGACTCATTTTTCAGCTCAGTTAAGAACATATGTCCAGTTTACAGTGAATACAGTGGAACAATTGCCTTATGACGAATTCATTCATTCTATTCCAAATATGACATTAATCAATTTGGTCAACCTTCAACCATTGGACGGGAAAGTCATTTTCGAAGTGAATCCAAATATTGCGTATGCAATGTTAGATCGTCTGCTTGGTGGACCGGGCGAAGGAATGAACAAAATTGAGAACTTAACCGAAATTGAAACACGTATTTTGACGCAGCTGTTTAAACGAGCATTTGTGCAATATGGAGCGGCTTGGGAATCGATTACAGAATTAGAAGCTGAATACGATGATCTTGAGATCAATCCACAATTTCTCCAGCTCGTCTCTCCAAACGAAACGGTTATTCTTGTGTCCATTTATGTAACGGTCGGTGAAGTGAGTGGCACATTAAATGTATGTTTACCTTTCGTCACATTAGAACCGATTTTACCTAAACTATCCAGTCATTTTTGGATGCAACAAGATAAGCGTAAGTCAATCAATGATCAAGCGTCTGAACATATGCAGACTCAATTAATGAGTTCTGTCGTCGATTTGAAAGCAGTGCTTGGCCAGACGGATCTGTCGTTTGGTGAGTTGTTACACCTCGAAGTTGGCGACTGTCTATCCCTGAAGACACGTACATCTGATCCGGTTGAACTGTTCGTCGATGATCGTAAAATGTTCAAGGCGCGACCAGGTCTAAATGGGAAGCATCTCGCTTTACAAGTCATACAACGAATTGAGGAGGAATAACATGAGCGATATGCTTTCGCAAGATGAGATCGATGCTTTATTAAGAGGAACACCATCTGATTCTGATGATGCAAGCGATACCCAATCGGATGAAGAAGTTTTAGATGAGATGGAAATCGATGCGCTTGGAGAAGTAGGGAATATTTCATTAGGAAATTCAGCTACCGCTTTATCCGCATTGTTGAATCAAAAAGTAGAAATTACGACGCCACATGTTCGAATGATTACGATGGATGAATTAAGAAGTCGTTATCCCATTCCGCATGTTGCCTTACGCGTTGGATATACAGAAGGTTTTAAAGGTGAAAATGTCCTCATCTTAACACAACGGGATGCCTCCATTATTGCGAACTTAATGATGGGCGGAGATGGTGTCATTGATGAAACTGCTGAGATGGAGCCGATTGCGCTTTCAGCTGTACAAGAAGCAATGAACCAAATGATGGGAGCTGCCGCTACATCGATGTCCACGGTATTCTCCATGAGAATTGATATCTCACCTCCAGCTGTTGAAATTTTTGATTTTTCGCAAGAGAAAAGTATCGTAGATAGTTTCTCTCTTTGGGACAGTATGGTCATCATTGAGTTCGATTTGAAAATCGGGACATTGATTGATTCGAAAATCGTACAGTTGGCACCGCTCGAGTTTTCTAAACAACTCATTCAAAAGTTGTTCTTAGCGAGTACTGAAGTATCAAATGAGCCTTCACCGGCTCAACCTGCAGCACAAACTCAACCTAAACCGTCACCAGCCGTTGAAGCTTCTCCACCGCCAGCAAAAACTGCTCCAGTTCAGGAACAAGTAGTGAAAGAAAGTGTTGCTGTCAGTCCTGTCCAATTCGGTCAATTAAGTGATGCACAAGTAGACGGTACGCCGGCTAATATTGGGATGTTGTATGACGTACCGTTGAACGTCACGGTTGAACTAGGACGTACACGACGATCGGTTAGAGATATCCTAGAACTGACGCAAGGTTCCATCATTGAACTTGATAAATTAGCAGGTGAACCAGTAGATGTATTTGTAAACAACACGTTGATTGCAACCGGAGAAGTTGTAGTCATTGAAGAAAACTTCGGAGTACGCATTACAGAAATCGTAAATACAAAAGAACGTCTTCGGATGTTCTAAGGAGGAACTATAAAATGAGTGCAAAAGTATTAATCGTAGATGACGCTGCTTTCATGCGAATGATGATCAAGGAAATTTTATCGAAGAATGGCTACGATGTCGTTGGCGAAGCGGAGAATGGATTAGAGGCTGTTTCAAAGTATAAGGAATTAACACCAGATCTCGTCACACTCGATATCACGATGCCAGAAATGGACGGAATCTCTGCTTTAAAGGAAATTAAAGCAATTAATCCGGCTGCCAAAGTCATCATGTGTTCAGCAATGGGACAACAGTCAATGGTTATCGATGCCATTCAAGCAGGTGCTAAAGATTTCATCGTTAAACCGTTCCAAGCAGATCGTGTACTAGAAGCGGTTTCGAAAACTGTCTCGTCATGAAAAAAGTGACTTTGCTGATTTGTCTGCTGTTTTTGCTTTCGGTTCCCGTAAGTGCAGAAACAGTCGAAGAAAAATTAAATCCAACTCAGAACGATGCACCGGCGACTCAGCAAGTCGATGAGAGTCCTTCCATGGCGTTGACTATTTTTAAAGGAGTCGTCGTTCTTATCGTCTTGATCGGCGGATTCATCCTTGTGACACGATTCATTCACGAACGAACGCGAGGTGTCAGACATTCCGGACGATTGACCCATTTAGGTGGAGTACCACTCGGGAAAGATCGATCGGTTCAGTTAGTCAAGATACAAGATAAGATTTACGTCGTCGGTGTCGGTGAAAACGTACAATTATTAGATACATTGGATGATCTGGAAGGATATGAACCAACGGATTTTGAAGAGTCTTCCCCGAAATCCTCACCTTCGCCGTTTCTTGAGACGTTTAAACAACAACTCGAACAACTGCAAAAGAATCGAGGTCGCTCATGAATACGATTGAGAATCTGATATCACTTGATACTCCGTCAGGAACAGCGACATCGATTAAGCTACTTGTGTTACTGACGTTGTTATCACTTGCGCCGTCACTGCTCATTTTGATGACCTGCTTTACGCGTGTTGTCGTTGTGTTGTCTTTTGTCCGTTCTGCTCTTGGAACACAACAGACGCCACCAAACCAGCTCCTCGTTGGACTCGCTTTGTTCATTACATTATTCGTTATGTCGCCTGTCTTATCTGAATTAAACACGACGGCCTTAAAACCATATATGGCAGATAAAATCAGTCAAGATGAAGCGTTTGATAAAGCGGGAGATACGATGAAACGGTTCATGTCGAAACACACGCGAACAAACGATTTAGAGTTGTTTTTAAAGTACGGTAATTATGAAAAACCAGAAAAAATTGAAGATATTCCACTTGTCGCACTTGTTCCAGCTTATGCGATCAGTGAATTAAAAACGGCCTTTCAAATCGGGTTCATGATCTTCATACCTTTTCTTGTCATCGATATGGTCGTCTCAAGTGTCCTGATGTCGATGGGAATGATGATGTTGCCGCCGGTCATGATTGCGTTACCGTTTAAATTATTGTTATTTATTTTAGTTGACGGCTGGCACCTGATCGTTGAATCGTTGCTCGTCAGTATGCGTTAGGGAGGGATCCGAATGACTCAAGAAATGATCATACAGCTTGCAAGTTCTGCCGTCTGGACATTACTCAAGGTATCGGCTCCCTTGCTACTCGTCTCGCTCGTCGTAGGTCTGCTCGTTAGTATTTTGCAGGCGACGACGCAAATTCAGGAACAGACGTTATCGTTCGTTCCAAAGATCGTTGCCGTATTTTTAGCACTCGTCTTTTTTGGTCCTTGGATCATGCAGGAGCTACAGACCTTTACGACTGTCTCTTATACACATCT
>NZ_WBYY01000035.1:0-22942 GCF_048985645.1 Exiguobacterium sp. A1_3_1
TTTGTATTCCGTAGAATACGATTTTTGCCTCATCGTTCAGTTTTCAAAGTTCGTCTGCCGCCTTAGCGACTTTAATAGATTAACAGGTTGTTTTGATTATGTCAACCATGCTTTTTAAAAAACTTTTCAGCCCCAACGAACCGTTTATAAAAGGCGTCTCGCTGGAACATTTATTAATATAACAACAAAATTCGACAAACACAAGCATTATTTTAAAAAAACTTTGCAAAGAGTTTAAATCCTCTTCGCAAAGTCTTTACCTTCTTAACTTGGCTCCTACTGTAAACGCGATATTCGCTGGGCGTTCTGCTAACCGTCTCATCAAATACGTATACCAGTCCACACCATGCGGAACGTAGATAACGACACGATACCCTTGTCGAACTAACTCTTGTTGTCGTTTCGGTCGCATGCCTTGAAGCATTTGAAATTCAAACCGTGATGGATCAATCTGTTTCATTTGAGTAAAGTCAATGATTTGCTGAATGATCTGTTCATCATGTGTCGCGATTTGCGTGTAGTTCCCATTTAACAAATTGACTTTTACTAATTGAAGGTATGTCTCATCGACTGTCTTCTTCGGTTGAATATAGAGTTCATCGTCTCCATCGTATGCCCCTTTGACGATACGTACTGTTGCGTGAAGACGTTCTAGATCAAAACGACTACGGAATACATTTGCCTGTAGCGCAATTCCGACGTTTGGATAATGTTCATGTACGCGTTCGAATACTCGAACGATCGACTCGACCATCATCGCTTCTTCCATGTTGACTGTCACGCGCATGTTTCTCTGATAGGCAATCTCTGCAATACGACTCAACTGTTGATAGGCGATATCCGGATCGATTCTTAATCCGATCGATGTTAGCTTTAGAGATACTTGTGCGTCTAGACCATGTTCTTTGATTTGCCCGATGACTTTAATACATTCATTTGCGATGTCTACCGCGTCCTGCTCTGTCTCAATGAACTCTCCTAGACAATCCACTGTAGCGGCTCGTCCATCTTGATTAAATTGTTTCACGGTATCGAGTGTCTCTTCTGCGCCCTGTCCTCCGACGAATAATGTTCCACCAAGCGGCAATCCGACTTTTTTCGCTAATTGAATCAACAGTCTATTCTCAGCCAAGTATTCGAATACAGCTCCAGTAATCTGCTGTAACATCTGAATCACCCTCTCTCTTCTCCCTTACCCTCTCCCAATAAAAAAACGTCTTTCTTCTATATAGAAGAAAGACGCAGTTTGGATTAATGCAACCAGATAAAGTAACCGAGGAATCCGAGTGACAACACATACATGATTGGATGCACTTCTTTTGCTCGTCCTTTCGCGATCATCGTGACCGGATAGAAAAGGAAACCGAATGCAATCCCTGTTGCGATTGAATACGTCAACGGCATCATGATGACGGTCAAGAAAGCCGGAACGGCGTACTCGAATTTTTTCCAATCGATCTGGAGCAGTGAAGCTGCCATCAACACACCAACGATGATCAATGCGGGTGCTGTGACCGGTGCGGTGATGATTGCGAGCAATGGTGAGAAGAATAAAGCGAGACCGAAGAATAAAGCTGTGACGATCGCCGTCATTCCTGAACGACCACCTGCTGCAACCCCTGCACTTGATTCGATGTAAGAAACCGTCGTCGACGTTCCAAGGATCGAACCTGCTACTGTTGCTGTTGAATCAGCGATCAATGCGCGACCAGCGCGTGGTACTTTATTTTCTTTGATCAGACCGGCTTGGTTTGCTACCGCAACCAGTGTACCTGCTGTATCAAAGAAATCAACGAAGAAGAAAGTTAAGATGACGATCATCATTTGAACCGTGAAGATTTCATCGAAGTGAAGGAATGCTTGTCCAAATGTAGGTGCGATGCTTGGTGGTGCTGAAATGACTTCACCAAGACTTGTTGGAATCGGAATCAAACCGAAGATCATTCCAGCGACTGCCGTTAGGATCATTCCGAAGAAGATCGCCCCTTTGACACCACGCGTCATTAGGACCGCAGATACGACAAGACCAAATACCGCGAGAAGCGTTGTTCCTTTACTTAAATCACCAAGCGAGACGAGTGTTGCTTCATTCGCAACGACGAGACCACCTGTTTTTAATCCGATGAACGCGATGAACAATCCGATACCTGCTGCAACTGCCATTTTCAATGGTTCTGGAATCGCATTGATGATCATCTCACGAATACCTGAAGCTGTTAATACCATGAAGACGAGACCTGAGACGAGAACGCCTGAAAGTGCGGTTTGCCATGGAATACCCATTCCGATGACGACGCTGTAGGCGAAGAAAGCATTTAGTCCCATTCCTGGTGCGAGCGCGATTGGATAGTTCGCCAGTAATCCCATCGTAACGGAACCGATGATCGCAACGAGTGCTGTGGCACCGAAGACTGCTCCTGCGTCCATTCCTGCTTCGGCTAATGTATTCGGGTTAACGAATAAGATATACGCCATCGCGAAGAATGTTGTCATGCCGGCGATGAACTCTGTACGCATGTTCGTACCAAGCCCATTGAAATCAAAGAAACGCGCAATCGCATTTTCTTTTGATTTCGGTTGGTGTGGCTGTTTCAATTGTGTGCTCATGATTGCCTTCCTTCCAAATAAGCCGTCTCCTTGAAAACAAAAAACGGCCCTTACCTAAGCGGTAAAAGCCGTTTCAATAAGCGCACGATGCTGCGTGTGCGCCGTAGTAGGAACCTTTACGGTGTTCCTGTAGAGACTTCCGGGCCCTATCCCCAGAATTATACGGCATTATTTATGTTTTTTTAGTGGTATGAAAAATAAGAACAGACACATCGTAGCACGGTCAAATTCATGGGTCAACCATAAAAGCGAAATTTAACTACTTATTTTATCCGAACGTTCGGTTTTGAAAACGGTTTTTTGAAGGCTATTTCATGATTGTTAGAAATCAGCCCTATCACTGAGCGTATATACTCTTAAAGTAGTCGGATAATAGTCCCTCTCCTTTAAAGCGATCCTCTAAAACGTTTTGGATCTGCTGTAATTCATTTTCACGTGTTCCGTAAGCATTTGAGAACGATCCAAGATAAGAATAAGCATAAATTGGTTCATCTGGACATAGTTCATGAGCACGTCGTAACATGGATGCGCCTTGTTCTTCCCACTCGTTGTACTCTCCAAAATAATAAGGAGTCATCGAAATCATATAACCAAAACACCATAGAAAGTCCTCATGGTTCATAAAACAATGTAAACCATCATGTGTAACTTCCTTTAGTAAAGATTCTAATTCCTCAATATCTATATCGTTCTCTGTAATTCCCAATGGTCCATGTTCAAAGGTGACGTACCAACAAAAAAAGCCCAGTCGAATGACTGTTTTGAGATCTTCAGGATGTTGTCTCCAAGAATTCAAAAGATATCTTTTAGCTTCATTCCATTTTTCTTGTTTTTCTAATTGATCAACTTCAGTCCATGTCCAGTCTATCATGAGGCAGTATCCCTCTTTTCCATTAAATGATGTATTCCATAATACAGGAAGAGTCCACACATCTCAGCAAACTAGAACTAAAGTACCTAAATTCGTCGGTTTAGTTTAAAAACGTCCAACGGTTTCATAATTTCGTTCACAAAAAGCCCCCTTCCATTCACAAATCATGCGAACAAAAGAGAGCTTTATTTTGAAATAAAGTGGTTGAAGGTGAAACAGATTCATCTTCACCTTTCTCCTTTAAAAGGGTGTTACGACAGGATTCATGAGACGAATCGTCTCAGTAAGCCCAGTACTTATTCCCACTCAATCGTTGAAGGTGGTTTCGACGTCACATCGTACAGGACGCGGTTAACGTTCTGTACTTCGTTGACGATTCGGACCGAGATCTTCTCAAGCACGTCCCATGGGATACGTGCCCAGTCTGATGTCATCCCGTCAATGGACGTGACGGCGCGGATTCCGACTGCGTAGTCGTATGTCCGCTCATCGCCCATGACACCAACCGAACGGATTGGAGGAAGGACTGTGAAGTATTGCCAGATTTCCCGCTCAAGTCCTGCTTTTTTGATTTCATCACGAAGAATGAAATCAGATTCGCGGACGATTTCGAGTTTCTCATCTGTGATTTCACCGAGGACACGAATTCCGAGACCTGGTCCTGGGAACGGCTGACGCCACACGATTTCATCGGAAAGACCGAGTTCTTTCCCGAGTTCACGGACTTCATCCTTGAACAACGTGTTGATCGGCTCGATCAATTCAAACTGCATGTCTTCCGGCAATCCACCGACGTTGTGGTGTGACTTGATCGTTTGTGCCGTATCCGTACCACTCTCGATGATATCCGTGTAGAGCGTACCTTGGGCAAGGAAGTCCATGTCCGTTAGTTTTGAAGCTTCTTCATCAAAGACGTAGACGAACTCGTTGCCGATGATTTTACGTTTCTGCTCTGGATCTGAGATACCACGGAGTTTGTCGAGGAAACGGTCCTGGGCATCAATCTTGATGACGTTCATGTGGAAGTGATCCGCGAATGTCTTCATGACGCTCTCCGCTTCACCCTTACGCAGTAAACCGTGATCGACGAACATACATGTCAATTGATCACCGATTGCTTTGTGAATCAAGGCTGCGACGACAGACGAGTCGACACCACCAGAAAGTGCACAGAGGACTTTTTTGTCGCCGACTTGTTCTTGAATCTTCGCTACTTCGATTTCGATGAAGTTCTCCATCGACCAATCGCCTGCACATTTACAGACTTCAAAGAGGAAGTTCTTGAGCAATTCTTTTCCGAAGACCGTATGGTTCACTTCCGGGTGATACTGCACACCGTACATTTTCAATTCTTCGTTCTTGATCGAAGCGATCGGACATGACACGTTCGTTCCATCGACGACGAATCCGTTTGGCACAGATGTGACGAGGTCGCTGTGGCTCATCCAGACCGTTTGTTCAAGCGGTAGGTTCGCATACATCGGTGACGGGTCTTGTAACGTCAATGTGGCTTTTCCATATTCACGATGTCCCGCACGTTCTACTGTTCCGCCGAAATGTTGTGACATGAGCTGCATGCCGTAACAGATCCCGAAGATTGGAATACCGAGGTCGAAGATTTCTGGGTCACACCGGTACGCATCCTCTGCGTAGACGCTACGTGGACCACCTGAGAAGATGATACCAGCAGGTGCGATTTCCTTTACTTCTGCTGCAGTGATTTTATGCGAATGCAATTCACTATAGACACCAAGGTCCCGAATACGACGTGTGATCAATTGATTGTACTGTCCTCCAAAATCGAGGACGAGAATCATTTCCTGGTCCAAATGTGCTTCCAAATCTGTTCCCGCCTTTCTGATTTCATGCGCACCCTATGAAAAAAGCCCACTCTTCGCCCATGGATAAAATGGAAAAAGAGCAGGCCGCTTCACAAAAAAATGTATACGAAGGGTCTGCTCCTTCATAGTCAGGTCGTTTAAGGTGACCCGGTAGAGACTCTCGCGCCATATTCGCGAGTATATACAAAGGAGATTGCATGTGTGTGATTTACGTTGTTCCCATTGTAACTGTATCGTTTCGTAAATATCAACCCTCTACATGACGAATGATATTTTCGAAATATTCACGTTTTTTCTCGGCAGATAATGATTCTCCACCATAGACCATCCGTTCGTAAGCATCCGTCAACGGTCGCATCGCGTACGTCTCGTAGTACCCATCGACTTCGTGAGCGAGTTCCGCAAGCGTCCGACCATCTTGATAATGGAATCCTTTTTTATCAAGACGTCGCAAGAGGTACCGGTACATCCGTCGGAATCCTTCTGGTCGCTCGATTTGTCTCCGGAAGAAGAGAATCGCGAGTGTTCGAATGATTGGTTTTCGGAACAGGTAAAGGAACAAGAGAGCGAGTGCCGTCATAAGGATTGGCCAAAACGGAATTGACTTCTGCTCCGTCTGTCCGGCGCTAGTCGTCTGTTCTTCGTCGAGAAGATTTTCCTGCGGACGATTTGGTGTCGTCGTCTCTGTATTATTTTCTGTTTCGCGTTGTGGATTTGTTTGCTCCGTCTCGTTGTTCGTTTCTCGGTCAATCGTATATTGACCTGCTCCGTCGAAGCTAACAGTCGGCTCAAGCGGTACCCAGCCTGGTCCTTCAATGTAGACTTCGACCCACGAGTGGGCATTTTTATTTCGTACCGTATAACTGGTCACGGCGGAGCCGATGACATCGGACTCGCCTCCCGTGAACCCTTTTACCCAGCGTGCGGGTAATCCAGCTGCCCGAAGCAACACAGCGGCGGACGTCGAGAAGTTATCACAGTATCCGAGCTTCGTTTCGAACAGAAATTGATCGACGTAATCTTGATTTTCTCCTGGTACGGCGACTTCCTCCGTATTATATTCGAAGTTTTCTTCTTCGAAATAGTTTTCAATCGCTCGCGCCTTGTCCCACGGTGTTTCTTCACCCTCAACGATTTGATTCGCTAAATCACGGACACGTTGTGGTAATCCATCTGGTAGCTGCAGGTACCGACGTGTGTCATCCGCTGATAAATCGAGCGGCTCATCTGTCTGTAACTGCTCTTCTGTGAAGAGTGGATAGGCATATTCGATTTGATAGTTGCGCTGCTGATTCGTATCGTCGAGATACGAGATTTTTTGATTCTCAGGATCAATCAGTACATTTTGTCGTTGCTGGTCGACCGTCAACCGAACATTATCACCATTGTACGGAACGAACGGCAGTTCACGTGCCATCTCAAACGTTGCCGTCTCATTTCTTGTCTTGACCTCTTTTCCGAAATGCGAGAAGAAACCACGCGCATCGATTTCCGGATTCGATTCCGACAGCACCCACCCCTTGCCGGTATAGATATCTTTCGTCTCGACTCGCCAGTAGCGGTTCCCTTCACTTTCGACTTGGAAAACTTCTCGATCGTCCATCTGAAACGGTCCACCGAGTTGCTCATCATTGTTACCGTAGCCGACCTTTTGAATCGCATTTGACGGCTCTCCTTCACCTTCAAGACCGGACGTCAAATCGTACCAACTGTCTTGCCATGTCGCATTGATGACAGGACTTTGGACAGCAGCGACGATGACAGCACCCATGATGAATAAAGCACTCAGCGGACGAACGTAAGAAGCGCGCGGTCGTTCGTTAACTTCCGTCGCATAGAGTAATAATAAAGATAGAATGATCGGATAGAGAATGAACGTCTCTCCCGAATAATCCGTCCACGTATCGCAATAGGCGATAAATCCGATGACACCGAAGGCAAGACCAAACACAAATCCGCGATTCGGGAATGTCCGCCGTGCTAAATAAGCGATCAAGAAACTGATCAGTCCGATCGAGAGTGCAAAGGCTGGTCGTCCCGGTAACTCACCATTGATGACACTTTGAACATCTGAGCTGATCTCCGTAAAGATGCCCCACGGTGCTGCTCCCGGCGTCAAAATCAAATAAAACGATAGGAGTAGTCCACCGAGACTTCCGAGTAAAAAGTAACGCCGCGATAGATGCGACAACAGCAACGGCAGAAACAGCATCGGTAAGAAGGACCAAAGATGTTCAAACGTCGTCAGTTCAAGAAGTGGTGGCATGAAACACGTCAGGACGGCTGCCGCGATAGCGTTCCAAAGTAAGCGTCGCATCATCGCACTCCCCTCCGTTCTGGTGTATAGACATGAACGGTAGCTTCTTGATTAATCTTCGAAATCCATAGTTCATTGTTCGATTCAAGATCCGGTGTGATGAAGAGGACGTTGCCACTCAATCGAAGCGCTTTTGACGAGTACTCCCATGACTCGATGAACGTCCGCGTCCGACTCGGTTGCGCCGTCATCAAGTAATGCGTCAGTTTCGCACCCTCGAGTGGTAATGATAACGATTGAACAGCATGTCCGACGAGGTGAATGCGGTAGCTCAGCCGTCTTTTATTTAGCTGATCCGTCGCTTCTGCCAGCATCGAGATGACGCGTTCGAAAGCTTCACCCGCTTCCGTCCCCTCATCAAAGACGATCGTCGTCTCCCGTTCCTGCTCTCGTTCAAACGTTTTCGTCATTAAACCTTGGCGTTTTGCCGTCGCTTTCCAGTCGATCTGATTCATCCGGTCACCACTGACGTATTCTCGGACACCAACGACAGTAAAGGACGACTGACGAAGATCAAGCGACACAGGGGAGATTCCCCCATCGCCGCGATCCTCCTCATGCGGAAGTTGAACGGCAAGGCGTGCCGGTTCGATCGCAAGATACGTTTCGACCGGAAACATCCGCTTTCGCTTGAACAGCCCGAACGGATCCGTAATTTCAACGATACAGCCAGGAATCTGATACACGCCTCGACGAATCGATGGAATCGTGTAGTCGATATGCTCTGTCTTCCGGTAGTGGGCACGGAGCGGACGGCTAATATCGAGTTTTTCTTCGCTGAGTTCGTTTGGAATCGCCTCCGTCACCTCGACGGCTCCGACCAGGAACGGGAAACGCCGGCGAACCCGTAAGGAAACCGGGATATCCGTTCCAGCAACGAGCATCTTATTCGATACTTCACGCGTCGCCAGTGCCTGCGTGACGGGCCAAACGAGGAAGAGCGTCCAGTAGACGGTCAAACCCGCCATGACATAAAACAGCAAGGAAGCGACATTTCCACCATCGACGCGCGCATATGTCCATAAGGCAACCGTCGTCAAAAGGAGTACAGCGTAACGCCAACCAATTTGCCACTTCGTCATAGGGACTCCACGTCTTGTTGGATTGGTACAGCAACCTCTTTTTTGATTTGTTCTAAAATCCGTTCTGACGATTGACCGTGATAACGCGCGTCCGCTGTCAAAATCAAGCGGTGTGACAGGACCGGAATCAAGAGATGTTTGACATCATCCGGTAAGACGAAACTGCGTCCTTCCATGTATGCCCACGCTTGCGCGACTTTCATCAAAGCGATCGAAGAACGGGGACTCGCGCCGAGATAAAGTGAACCGTTCGTCCGGGTCGCTTGGACGAGATGGACGATATATTTTTTGACGGGCTGTGAGACATGGACGTTCTTGACTTCTTCTTTCATCTGGAGCAATTGCTCGCGACCAATCACCGCTTCGAGCGTTTCAATTGGTTCATCCCGTTCGAAACGTGTCAGTAGCTTCATTTCCTGGTGGAAATCAGGATAACCCATTTTGACTTTGACGAGAAAACGGTCGAGTTGTGCTTCTGGTAACGGATACGTTCCTTCGTGTTCGATCGGGTTTTGTGTCGCCATGACGAAAAAGGGATTCGGAAGCGTATGAATCTCACCATCGACGGTGACGTTCGCTTCCGCCATTCCCTCGAGTAAGGCAGATTGAGTTTTTGGTGATGTTCGGTTGATCTCATCGGCTAAGACGATGTTTCCCATTAAAGGACCCGGTCTATATTCGAATTGGCTAGTTTTCTGATTATACATCGATACACCCGTCAAATCTGACGGAAGTAGGTCTGGCGTGAACTGAACACGTTTGAAGGTCAACCCGATCGATCGGCTGAACGCACGGACGAGCATCGTCTTCCCGACTCCCGGTACGTCTTCTAATAGGACGTGACCGCCCGCTAGTAATGCTGCCAATGATTGTGTGATGACATCTTCCTTACCAATGATGACTTTCTCTACGTTGTCGATAATCGCTTGAATCTCCTTAGTGTATGTTCGCATTGTCAGGCCCCTTGCTCTCGTAGTAGTTGAATTTTCTGACTTTTTATATCATCTCATATTCCGCTACGCTTTTAAAGAAATACGAGCAGTTTCTAGCACATGAAAAAGGGGGAACGCCGTAGCGTTTCCCCCTTATTTGTTTCAGGAACGAACACATGCCGTGATCCGTTCTTGAACCGTGCAGTTGCACGTAAAACACGAATACATCCGTGTCAATGGACAACGTTCGTCAAGTCCGGTGATCCTCTTCTTTCAGAAGCGACATGCGATCGTTCCCTCTACATTGGTAATCATTCATGTGCATCACCATCCTTTCATATATTGAATATTACCGAATATGTTATAAACGAAACGTCGAATTTTAATTATTTTTTTCGATACCGCGCATAGGTCGTCGCGAGTGCGACCGCAAGGACCAGCCCTTTGATGATATTCAACGAATAGTATGGAACAGACAGCATGACGAGACCATTTTCAAGAATCCCGACAAGACAAGCGCCAACGAGTGTGCCAAGCGCATTCGGCTTCCCTTGTCCTGCGAACGACGAGCCGATGAATGCGGCTGCGACCGCTGGCATCAGATAACCGGAACCGGCATTGATTTGTGACGATCCGACTTGTGACGCAAGTAAAATCCCACCGATTGCCGCAAGTAACCCAGCAATCAGATACGCGAGTGCCCGGTAGCGGTTGACACGAATTCCTGTCAGTCGTGCGGCTTCCGGATTCCCACCGATGATATAGAGAAAACGACCGTGTCGCGTATGGCTTAAGAAGACGTGTGTCACAGCGACGACGACGAGCATGATGACGATGATCCAAGGCGCCTGGCTGATTTTCGCGAATGCCTCCGGAATCGTGCCGACTGTTGGTGTACCGTCCAGGCGCGGCATTCCGGCACTGATTGAACCACCACCGGTATACGTCATCGCGACACCTTCGACGATGAACATCGTCGCAAGCGTCGCAAACAAATCCGGAATCTTAAACCAGACGATGAGTAAGATGTTCACCAAAGCAACGCTAAGTGATAAGAGAAGTGCTAAACCAATCGAGACACCGAGCGGTAGACTGTACCAGACGAAGAACGAGACGACGAAAGAACTCGCAAGCGTCGCGGTCGACCCGACCGATAAATCAAATCCATTGACCGTCAAAGAGACGGTCAAGCCAATCGCGATAATCGTCACGATTGAGATGCTGCGTAAAATATTAATCAAGTTCGTCCCTTGTAAGAATGTTGGAGCCGTCGTCGCAAAAAACAGGACGAGGGCAAGGATCGCGAGGACGATCCCCCAGTCGTTCAAGAATCCAAGGACAGGACGTAACCCCTTCCCTCGGTTCGTTTGTTTTGATACTACCTCATTCATCGTTGCCCTCCTCCTGTTGCATACCACAACAAGGTTTCTTCTGATGTGTCCGCCGTCTTCGTTTCATGGACGATCCGTCCATCGAACATGACGTAGATTCGGTCCGTGACGGTCAAAAGTTCATCCCATTCACTCGTCGCGTAAAGGATCCCTTTTTGTTGTTGCGCGAGTCCGTCAATCAGACGATAGATATCTTGTTTGGCTCCGACGTCGACACCTTTTGTCGGTTCGTCCAAGACGAGTACAGAAACATCGGTCAGTAACCATTTTCCGATGGCGACTTTTTGTTGATTCCCACCGGACAGTTGACCTACTTCCTGTTTCACGTCTGCCACTTTAATGCCCAGCTCCTTGACCCATTGCGATGCCTGATTTGCTTCTTTGCGACGATCCATCAGCCCCCAGCGGTTGACGAAATCATGAGCTGCCGCTGCTGTTAGATTTTCTGCGACAGAATCGGCAACGAGGATCCCTTCTTTTCGTCGTTCTTCTGGAACGAGACCGATCCCCGCTTGAATCGCAGCTTGTGGATTGCGAAGGCGATGGGCTTTTCCACCTATCCGAACCTCCCCTTCCTGAAACGGGCGATCACCGAACAATGCTTTGCATAATTCCGTTTTACCGGCACCGACAAGACCCGCGATACCAACGACTTCACCTGCTTGAACCGTCAAGGAGATATCGTGGACGTCCGCATTCGTAGCACTCTCGACGGTCAATACGTTCGTTGCATTTACCCGTGACGTTTTCGCAACAGACGTAAGCTGACGCCCGAGCATCTGCTCAACGACAGCTTCCTTCGTGATGTCTGTCAAAAGATGTCGTGAGATGAGTTGACCGTCGCGCATGACCGAGATGGAGTCGCAAATCTCATATAGTTCCTGTAAACGATGCGAGATGAAGATGATCCCAAGCCCTCGTTCGGCTAAACGACGCACGACTGAAAAGAGATGGCTTGTTTCCGCCTGACTGAGAGGTGCCGTTGGTTCATCTAAAATCAAAAAACGGCGTTCTTGGACGAGGGCGCGAGCAATCAGTACGAGTTGCTTTTCAGCAAGCCGCAACTCCTCGACACGTGTCTTGACGGAAATATCCGCCTGTAATGTCGCTAACGCTTCCTTGGCACGCTGTATGTAACGGCGTTGGGATACGAAGCCAGTCATCGTTCCGTCCGTCAACAGATCGAGACAGATATTCTCAGCGACCGTCAAATACGGGACAAGCGCCACATCGACCTCTTGTTGGACGAGGTCGATTCCAATCTGTTTCGCATCACGTGGTGACGTGATGGACAACTCCTTCCCGTCGAGACGGATCGTTCCTTCGTCCGCCGTTTCCGCTCCGGATAAGACTTTCATCAACGTCGACTTACCGGCACCATTCGCACCGACAAGCGCGTGGATTTCACCGGATTTCACTTCAAACGAGACTTGTTTTAAGGCTTGCACTCCTGGAAACGCCAATGAAATCCCGGTCATCTTCAAGTGATGATTGGTAGACGTCATTGTTTTTTATGGACGTCACGCAACCGGTCCATCCACGGTTCATTGAATTTGTCCGATGTACTCCATCCTTTGATGATCGTATCGAGATTGTACATCGTCGTATCCTGCTTCAACGCCTTCTGCTCCACAAGTTTCGCGTCGAGATCAAAGCTGTCCGGTGTCTTCTCGCCAGCGATTTTCTTAGCCAGTAATCGCATGTCCGTTTGTCCAATCAAGAATGGATCCACCGCACTCGTCGAGACCCAGTTACTGCCTTTTTCACGCATCAGGTTGATATCCTGATTCGAGACATCGATCGAGATTAGCGGGATTTCTTGACGTTTATTATCCTTGAGCGATTTGTAAGCCCCTTTTGCAACTTCGTCCCACGCTCCCCAAACCGCATCAATGCTTCCTTTCGGATATTTCGCGAGAATCGCATTCATCTTCGTTGCGATATCCCCTTGGACATCTTGGAAATTTGTCGGTCCAACCGTCTCAAGCGTTTTGATCTTACCGTCTGCTTCGTACGTCTTATAGATTTCCTGACGACGATCGAGCGGGGCAAAACCTGGTCCGAACCAAAGTTTGATGACACGGACCGGCTTTTTGTCCGTCACCTTCGTCACTTCATCAAGCGATAGCTTCGCGAGTTGATGATCGTTTTGGAACGTTTCCGTCACACCTTTTAACGCCATTCCTTTTTTCTTCGTGACCGTATCGAACGTCACGACCTTCAGCCCTTTGTCGACCGCTGGTTTAATCATGTCATAGGCGTAGTCTTCCTTACCATGCGAGATGATGAGCCCATCATAATCTTGCTGAATCGCTTGCGCGACAAGCTCCTTGAACTTGACGTCGTTACCTTCCGAAATGAACGTGCTGACTTTAAAGCCAAGCGCTTCGCCTTCACTTCGTGCGCCATCAAGGAATTGTTTCGTATGGTCGTCCGATGCTAGGTTGCGGATGACGGCGATCTTGACGTCCGATTGAACCCCTTTTGGTACATCCTTGACGACCTTCGTCGTCGTGGCTTCTCCATTCGCACAAGCCGCTAGTAACAGTGCCGGTGCTAGGACGGCGTAAGCTAGTTTTTTCATGACATATCTCCTTATCCGAGGGGTTGAAGCCCTGTTAATTGTTCAATCGTTTCTTCATTCGGTTGCGTGATGACACCAAGTTCGGTGATGATGCCTGTGATTAAGGTGTGTGGTGTGACATCAAACGCCGGGTTGAAGACAGCGACCCCTTCCGGTGCTGTCGCGACACCTTGGACAGTCGTCACTTCCTGCGGATTACGTTCTTCGATTTCGATCGCGTCTCCGGAAACGAGCGAGAAGTCGAACGTCGAGAGCGGTGCTGCGACGTAAAACGGAATACCAAAAGCTTGCGCGAGCAATGCCAATTGGAACGTCCCGATTTTATTTGCCGTATCGCCGTTTCGTGTAATGCGGTCGGCACCGACGATGATCGCATCGATCTGTTTTTCTTTCAGCGTATGGGCGACCATGTTGTCCGTAATTAACGTGACATCAATGCCGGCACGTTGCAGCTCCCATGTCGTCAATCGTGCTCCCTGCAGTAACGGTCGCGTCTCACTCGCAAAAACGGATAATTCGATGCCGCGTTCTTTTGCGATGTAGAACGGCGCAAGTGCCGTTCCATAAGCAGCGGTCGCAATCGATCCAGCATTACAAATCGTTAGGATCCGGTCGCCTGACTGGAACAATTCCAGTGCATGAATCCCGATTTGACGTGACGTCTGCGCATCCTGGTCGTATAAGGCGACCGTCCGTTTTTCCAACCGTTCGCGAATCTCTTCTACCGACGTCCCGTCTTGAATGATTGGATTCAACTGATTGAGTACATTTCGCAAATTGACGGCCGTCGGTCGTGTCGCGAGTAACGTCGCCGATGTCTCAAGCAAGGCTTGCTTGTAGACCGGTAGCGCCGCTTCAAACCGGTATGCTTCTTGAACGAGCACGAATCCACCGAATAAACTGATCGCAGGCGCGCCCCGGACACGTAGTTGTTTAATCGCCTCAACGGCTTGCGCGAGATCAGCAATGACTTCATAGTGCTCTTCCTGCGGTAGACGTGTCTGATCGAGAATCGTCAAGACACGATCTTCGTAACGAATACTTTGGACGAATGTAGTCATCGGCTGAGTTCCTCCGTTACGTCAAAGTTTCGTAAATCATCGAATGTCCGGCATTCTGTACGGCGTTTGATTAACGCCGCTCCTAGACGAAGAGCGTGACGTTTCCGCTCTAAGCGTTCCGTCGTTGAATCGATTGATTCTAAATCAGCGACCGGTGCAAGACCAATCGTCCGCCGAATCAATTCGCAACCGGCAAAGCCAAGGGCATCCTGCAAGATCGTGCTCAGTACATCATCGACGAGTCCTGATGCCTGGAACGGTTCGACGGCTTCCCGTTCCCATAAGGCACGGAACGTTGAAGCGAACGTCAGCCAGAACGTATCGATATCCTTGATTCGGGCGTCACGTCGTGTAGGGTAATCCGGATATGCTGCGAAGAATAGATGCGCAATGAACTGCCCGACATCGAATCCGAATGGACCATAAAAGGCGAATTCTGGATCGATGACTTTCGTTTCCGTCGCTGAGGCGAAGATGCTTCCTGTATGTAGATCGCCGTGCAACAATGCATCTCCTTTCGTGATGAAGAGCGCTTCGAGTTTTGCGACTTCGCGTTTCAACTCATCGTCTGCCCATAAACGTGCCACCTCTTTTTCGAGTCCGGCTTCAATCTCGTTCGTCTCCGCGTCATGAAACGGATCCGTGAAGATTAATTTTTCCGTGATGTCGCACAAGTCTGGATTGTAGTACGTTCGGGCGACACGTTTCTTTTCAACCGGACCAAGCGCAAAGTCCGATGTATGGAATAACGTCCGAGCGAGATAAGAACCGATATGTTCCGCAAGCAACGGATACTGTTCACCTGCGAGTAAACCGCTTCGAACGATCGTCAGATGTGAAAGATCTTCCATGACCGTATACGCCTCTTCATGACTAGCATGAAAAACACGTGGTACGAACGGTACGGCATGCCGTGCGAATTCACGGAGTGCGGATTGCTCGATCCACGCTCGTTCGAGCGATAACGGCCAGCTCTCCCCGACGACCTTCGCATATGGTAATGCTTGTTTTAAAATCAAGCGATGTTCGCCTTCTCGAATCCGAAAGACGAGGTTGAGGTTCCCGTCGCCAATCTCTTCTGCTTCGACGGCTCCATCGCCGATCAGTCCTAATGTCCGAACACGATCAATCGCGTCCTGTTCTGTGAATGCTTTATATGTCATCTCAGTTTCCCCCTATGTGATACACGAAAAAGCGCCTCTTTTCGTCATCGAAAAGAGGCGCAGAAAAGTCACTGCGTCCTCTTATCTCTCAGACGAAACGTCTGTTGGATGTAGCACCGTGCCTAGTGGTCGGTTGCTGCGGCGTCATCGGGCCAATTCCCTCTGCCAACTCGCGATAAGAGTCGTATGTAATTGTCGTGTGTGATATTGATTTGAATCTTACGCAATCGACTTCCTCGCTGTCAAATCGAAATCAAGCAGAAACGGATATCATTTTTAAGTCATCTATAGAAAGAGTATTTTCAAAAAAATAAATTTTCTAAAAATAGTTTGACAAGTCACGATTCTCATGTAAAAATTGCAATTAGATTTCACAATTTCATCCAATTCTTATCAAGAGCAGACGGAGGGACAAGCCCTACGATGTCGCAGCAACCGACCTTTTGGCACGGTGCTAATTCTTGCAGCTACTAAGCTGACAGATAAGAGTCCACGTTCGAATCATTCATGGTCTCTTGTCGCTGACGAGAGACCATTTTTTTGTTGAAGGAGGAAAGACATGGCTTATATCACTGCTACTTATCAATTGACTGCCCGTGATCGACTCGAGCAACGCGCTGAACAACTCGCGCTTGGTCTGACAGTCGGTTCTTGGACGGAACTGAATCATCTCGAACAACAACAACTCGCCTCGTTCAAAGGGGAAGTCGTACATACCGAAGAGCGCGATGGCAAAGGATATATCACGATTCGTTATCCGGAACATAACGTGTCGCGCGACTTTTCTGCGATTCTGACGACCGTCTTCGGGAAACTCTCACTCGACGGTGAAATCAAACTAACGGAATTGCTATTACCCGATACATTTACGTCGGACTTTCCAGGTGCAAAATTCGGGATCGAAGGGGTCCGCTCCTTGATTGGTGTCGAAGATCGCCCATTGTTAATGAGCATCTTCAAAGGAGTCATCGGACGGGATTTATCGTTCCTTCGTGATCAACTCGAAGGACAACTCGCTGGTGGGATTGATCTCGTCAAAGACGATGAGATCCTATACGACAATCCGTTGACACCGACGATTGACCGGGCACGAATCGGACGTGAGGTCATCGATGCTCACTTCCACCGGACCGGTAAACGTGCGTTATATGCGATCACACTCAGTGGTCCCGTCTTTACGCTCAAGGATCAAGCCAAACGATTGATTGATGCTGGAGCGACTGCTTTCTTGCTGAATACCTTCACATACGGACTCGACGTCTTACGCGAACTGGCGAGTGATCCGGAAATCAACGTTCCGATCTTCAATCATCCAGCATATAGCGGTGCGTTGATTGCTAGCCCGAATCACGGAGTCGCTGCCCCTGTCTTACTCGGCACATTACCGCGTGCTGCTGGAGCAGACTTGACGCTATTCCCGTCTCCTTACGGCAATGTCGCTTTACCAAAGGATGTCGCCCGTGGCATCGCGGTCGAAGCGACCCGTCTCGGTCAGACGAAATCGATCTTCCCGGTTCCTTCAGCTGGTATTCATCCTGGACTCGTCGCTCAACTCGTACGGGACTTCGGGATCGATTCCGTCATCAACGCCGGTGGCGGCGTACATGGTCATCCGCAAGGTGCTGCGGCTGGTGTCATTGCTTTCCGTCAGGCACTCGATGCGGCACTCGCAAATGAATCCCTATCGGCGGCAGCATCGCGTCATGAAGAATTACGGATCGCCCTCGACGCTTGGGGGATCAAGTCATGACCGTACGGATTCTCTGTGACTTCGACGGGACAGTGACGACGCAAGATAATATCATCGCACTCATGCAGGCATTTGCGCCAGCGAGTGACTTCGAACCGTTAAAACACGGCGTACTCGACCGGACGTTATCGATTCAGAGTGGTGTCGGGCAAATGTTCGCACTTCTGCCATCTGACGGGAAAGCAGCCTATCTTGACTTTTTGTTGGAGCGCGCGGTTATTCGCGACGGATTTTCGGAGTTACTGCAGTACAGTCGTCGTCAAGGCATCGATTTTTCGATCGTCAGCGGCGGAATGGACTTTTTCGTCGAACCAATCTTAGCGCCATTCCTTGAGCAGGAGCGCATCTATTGCAATGTCGCGAATTTTGACGGTCCATTCGTTCATATCGATTGGCCACACGCCTGCGATACCCATTGCACGAACGGGTGCGGCTGTTGTAAAACGTCCGTTGCTCGGACACTACGTAAAGACGGTGACGTCATCATCGTCATCGGCGACTCGGTGACGGACTTCGAACTCGCAAAACAAGCGGATCGTGTCTATGCCCGTGATTATCTGATCACGTTGTGTGAAGAGAACGATATCGCCTATACACCGTTTGAGACATTCCACGATATCGTTCATGATTTAACACGAGCGGAGGTGACAACATGACATTCATGCGACGGTATGAAGAGCTACGCGCCATCAAACAAGAGCTTTCGGCACGCGATTGGTTCCCTGGTACGAGTGGCAATCTCGCCATCCGGACGTCCGGTGTCCCGGTTGAATTCCTTGTGACGGCAAGCGGAAAAGATAAACGGCAGACGACTCCTGACGACTTCGTTCATGTCGATGCGACCGGTCAATTGATCGGTGAGCAATCCGGGCGTCCTTCCGCTGAGACATTGCTTCATGTCGAAGTGTTCAATCGAACGGACGCCGGTTGTTCCCTGCATGTCCATACGATTGCGAACAATGTGATTTCGGAACTCTATGGCGATCAAGGCAGTATCACCTTTTCCGGTCAAGAAATCATCAAGGCACTCGGACACTGGGAAGAGGATGCGACGGTCACGGTGCCGATCATTCCGAATCATGCGGACATCCCGACGCTTGCCGCTGCTTTTGCACCGCATGTCACAGCAGACAGTGGTGCCGTCCTGATCCGCAATCACGGAATCACGGTCTGGGCACCGACCGCCTTTGAAGCAAAGAAACACCTCGAAGCCTTCGAGTTTTTATTTAACTATACGTTGACGTTGCAATCATGCCGTCAATCCATTCATTAAAAGGAGGAATCATCTCATGGCAACAGTCTTATTCCAAGAAACAAACACACGGTATACGGATCAAACGGAAGTCGCTGACTTCCTTGCGTCACGCGGCGTTCTTTACGAACAATGGGACGTTTCGAAACTTCCAGCGCCTCTCGTTGAGAACTTCACACTGACGGATGCAGACAAACAAACGATTCTCGATACGTTCGCTCCCGAAATCAAAGACGTATCAGAACGTCGTGGGTATCAGACAGCTGATATCATCTCACTTTCGGATACGACACCGAACCTGGATGAGTTGCTCGTCAACTTCCAGAAAGAACATCACCATACGGATGATGAAGTTCGTTTCATCGTCAGCGGTCATGGCGTCTTCGCGATCAAAGACGAAGAGGTCGGCTACTATAACATCGAACTCAATCCTGGTGATTTGATTTCCGTTCCTGTTAACACACGCCACTACTTTACGCTTCAAGACGATCGTAAAGTCGTCGCCGTCCGAATCTTCGTCACGACAGACGGCTGGGTTCCGATTTATGAAAACGAGACGTCAACGGTCTCTTAAGAACGATAAAAGCGCTGTTTTCCTTCATATGAAGGGAATCAGCGCTTTTCTTATCGCACAAACATATCACTACATTGACACGTAACCGATATAATGAAGGAAAAGCGATGAGGAAGTGAGCGTCATGCATATTCGTCCCGTAACGGAACACGACTTACCAGCGATTCTCGCCATCTATAACGAAGGCATCGAAGATCGAATCGCAACGCTTGAGACCGACCAAAAGGACTTATCCTTCATGACCCAGTGGTATGCAGAACGCACCGATCGATATGCCGGATATGTCGCTGAAGATGACACAGGTGTCCTCGGCTTCATTTCCCTCGATCCGTATAATCCGCGTCCTGTCTACGCATCCGTCGGTGAGATTTCGGTTTATATCACCCGGACTCATCGTGGACAAGGGATTGGCACACGTTTGCTTGAAACGGCTGAGCAACACGCCCGTGATCATCAGATGCATAAACTCATTCTCTTCACCTTCCCATTCAATAAAATCGGACAAAAACTCTATATCCGCTCCGGGTTCCGGATCGTCGGAACGTTTAAGGAGCAAGGACAGTTGAACGGCGAATATGTCGACGTCATGGCGATGGAGAAACGCTTGCGATAGGATTCATTGAATGCCAGACGGGGAATAGTCAATTCGAGTCATTGAGAGAGGATGAACCTAATGGATATTCAACAAATTCGCAATGCAACACTCGTTGTCACGTATGCCAATCAAGTCTTACTGATCGATCCGTTCCTCGGCGAAAAAGGCAGCTTGCCTCCCTTCGGTCAAACACCGAATGCCATCGCTAATCCACTCGTCGACTTACCGGTCGATGTCAACACACTGCTCGATCCTGACGCCATCTTCGTCACGCACCTGCACGCTGATCATTTCGATGATGCTGCTAAACAACTATTACCCAAGCATTTGCCACTCTATGCGCAGCAAGAAGAAGACGCGCAGCATATCCGAGAAGCCGGCTTCACGAACGTCTCTTCCTTCGATTCCGGTGTGACGATCGGTGATATCCAAATCCATCGAACAGGTGGACAGCATGGTGTCGGTGAAATCGGCGAACGGATGGGACGTGTGTCTGGGCTCGTCCTCACCCATCCGGACGAACCAACACTTTATATCGCAGGTGATACGATCTGGTGCGACGAGGTCGCGCATGCAATCGAACAACATACACCCGATATCATCGTCGTCAACAGTGGCGCCGCCCAGTTCTTGACCGGAGAGCCGATCACGATGTCACAGCGTGATCTCCTTGCCGTACACGAAGCGGCGGCGGAAGCGACGATCATCGTCTCGCACCTCGAGTCCGTCAACCACTGTCTCTTGCGACGTGATATGATTGCTGACTTTTTAGCCGCCTTCCACCTTTCTGCCCATTTCCTGATTCCAGAGGATGGCGAAACGATGTCATTTTAAGAACAGTAACCTTCATTAAAAAGAAGTCCTGCTTTTCGAGTAACAATCGAAAGCAGGACTTCTTTTTGTTATGGGATGACAAGACCTAACAAGCGAGCAAAGGCGACTGCTTGCTCTTCCGTAATGACAGCGCCTGGTAAAAATCGCGGATCGATCGTAATACCAGAGAGTTCCGTCTGCCGGAGGTCGAGACCTTTTAACGGTGTTTCAATCCATTGGCTATCTGTAAGCCGGACCGCTTCGAGTTTCCAATGGGTCGGCTTCACTTCGAAGAACTGTGCTTCTTTCATCGTCGTTTCGCTCCAGTGTTGATGACGGACCGTACTGCGAATGAACTGTGCGTAATCCGCAAGCCCTTCCTGAATCGTTAAATGGTCAAGCGTACAATCTTCAAACTGGATGCCCGTCATCCGGCATCCGACGAAGGACACACGGTGAAAACGAGTTTCTTGGAAGTGACATCCCGTTAAGTCGCATTGCTCAAAACGAATATCTTCGAACGAACCACGGTCAAAGGTCAGATTCGCGAACGAGACATTTTGAAAACACACTTGATAGGCATCGATGCGTTCTGTCAGTTCACTCGGCATCGACTCTTTCTCATAACGCGCTCCTTTTAGATACGGGTCATCGATTTCGACTTGATCGAACGTCTCTGGCTGAAGCGTCTTCGGTAATTCTGGTAATCGGATAACGGTCTCTTTCAATGAAGGTTCCCCCTTTTTTCTCTCCCTTAGTGTACCAAACTCCTTTTATATGAGGGAAAATCGTTCAATTCCCCCTTTTTCCAACAGTTTTTATTTTGAGACACTTTGAGACCATGCTATAGTCAAGGAAAATTAAAATAAGAACATACGTTCTTTTATGTAAAGGAGTGATTCAGATGTTTCCTTCCGTCGTTTTACCACAAGATAAACGTATTTTTTGCGTCGACAGTGTGTCCTTCTACGCCAGCTGTGAATGCCAGTATCGCAATCTCCCTCCCTTGACGACACGCCTGGCGGTCGTCTCCGATTTAAAAAGAAGCGGATCCGTCATTCTCGCTGCCACCCCTGCTTTAAAAGCACTTGGAATCAAGACAGCCGGTCGACTGTATGAAATCGAGCAATTGCCATACGCTGTTCGTCGTACGATTCGACTTGTCGAACCACGTATGCTTGCTTATATGAAGACGTCGATTCGTGTCCTGGATGTTCTGCACCAATTCGCACCACCTGAAGCCATCCGCGTCTATTCGATTGACGAAAGCTTCATTGACATGACCGGAACCGATCGCCTATTTGGTTCCGACCTGCAAGCTGCTCTCAAAATTAAAGAAGCGATCCTGAAACAGACCGGCATCCACGTCCGCATCGGGATTGGTCCAAATAACGTCATCGCAAAACTGACGCTTGATTTAATCGGGAAAAAAGAAGGCATCGCGCGATGTGGATATGCTGATGTCGCACGACGTCTTCATGACTTTCCGATTCGGAAGATGTGGGGAGTCGGACACCGCATGGAACAACATCTGCAGATGATGGGGATTGAAACAATCGGTGATCTTGCCATGCGCCCTGTCGAAGAGTTACACGCACGCTTCGGTGTCATCGGTGCCGAACTGTGGCATCACGCTTGGGGACTCGACGCATCACCGACACTGCTCCCCCCGCGTCATCTGTTCGAGAAAGCTCCTCAACGGACGATTGGACACGGTGTGACCTTAATGCAGGACTATTATCAGTTCGAACGCATCCAGAATGTGCTCAATGAACTGGTGCAGGATGTCGCCGCACGTTGCCGCTTTTCGAATCAAGTCGGCTGGACCGTTCACATCGGTGTCCGTTATTCTCGAAACGTCGTCCGAAGTGGCTTCTCCCGTCAAGTGCGGTTGCCTTACCCGACATCCGATGAACGCATCATTTTGCGTCACGTCTTACAATTGTTCGAACCGAATTGGCTCGATGGGGAACCTGTTCGATTTTTATCCGTTGCAGTGGGGCATTTGACTGCCGATCAAGGCACCTTACAGTTGTCTTTGTTCGAGGATAATGCGCGGCTCTGGAAACGGCGACGGTTATTAAAAGCAATGGATGTCGTTAACCTCCG
>NZ_WBYY01000036.1:0-22903 GCF_048985645.1 Exiguobacterium sp. A1_3_1
GTCTCGTGGGCTCGGAGATGTGTATAAGAGACAGTTGTTACTCCATGCAGGTCCAGAAATCGCTGTTGCTTCAACAAAAGCGTATACAGCTCAAATCGCTGTTCTTGCTGTCCTTGCGTTTGACCTTGCTCAAGCAAAAGGGGTTGCCGTCAACTTCGATCTTATGAAGGAACTCGGTAAAATCTCAAGTGCGATGGAGTCGGTCATGTCTCAAAAGGATCGCTTCCAAGAAATCGCGACAGAATACTTGTCTGAGTCACGCAACGCGTTCTTCATCGGTCGTGGACAAGATGCATACGTCGGGATGGAAGGCGCATTGAAACTTAAAGAGATCTCGTATATCCAAGCAGAAGGATACGCGGGTGGAGAGCTCAAGCACGGTCCGATCGCTTTGATTGAAGACAACACACCGGTCATCGCGCTCGTGACACAACCACACGTTCATCTCAACAACCGTGGGAATATCAAGGAAGTCGTCGCACGTGGGGCAAATGCGTGTGTCATCGCAGCAGAAGGTCTTGAATTGCCAACAGATGCATTCGTCATCCCAGCAGTCGAGCCACTCTTGTCACCACTCTTGTCGGTCTTACCACTTCAATTAATCTCATACTACGCGGCCCTCGGTCGCGACTGTGACGTCGATAAGCCACGTAACTTGGCGAAGTCGGTAACGGTTGAATAAGGAAACAAATCGACTCCAAATGACAGGCGTGTAAGCGTCTGTCGTTTGGAGTTTTTATATTAGGAGGAGAACGAGATGAATCGCTGGATCACCGCATTTCCTAAACGATACGAACAGGATGTTCGGGTCGTTAAAGCGTTTCTACAGTTTGGATGGACACGCTTATCACCAGGGACAATTAAAGTGAAGATAGAGCACGAAGATATACAGATCCCGATGCGTGTATATGTGTCAGAAATCGACTCGGAGCGGATTAAGAAGCTGACGTCGACGCAACAGACGATTTTATATTGCCTTTACACCCGTCACCATGATGGTCATGTTCGTGAGCAGTATCTTCAGCAGTTACTTAAAAACCATCCACACGACGGATGGGTTCTTGCCTATATCATCGAACTTGCTAGTGAATACGTCCGTGACATCGTCGATATCATCGTACCCGCAATCGAGCAATGGGATCCGGAAGTGAAGCGGCGATTCGTCGAGGATGATCCGGCATACATGAAGCGAATCGAAGACCGGATGATCAGTTACTGGAATGCTTATTATCGGTCAAGTGGCGAACGACGATCCGAAGCGGACTACCCAGGCTTTCGGATTATAGAATCGTTACGGGAGGATGCTTCGGTAGAGGAAGTGTGAAGAGATGAAAAGGAGGGGCGCACTTGATTACAAAATCAAAGAATCTGTACTTAGAAGGACCCGGACCTGCTGTTTTGTTGTTACCTAGTTTTACTGGAAGTGCGAATGAGATGCGGGGACTCGCTCGTTTTTTACATGCAGCCGGCTATACCTGTTACGCGCCCAATTACGCCGGGCACGGGGAATCGCCGGAGCGTTTGTTTGCGACGACGATCGAAGACGTCTGGCAGTCCGCGCAAGTCGGACTCGCGTTTTTACAAGATCGAGGACACAACGACATCTTTTTGATCGGACAATCACTCGGTGGAGTGATAGCACTTCGACTGGCAGAACAGTCAGGATGCGCTGGACTCATCTTACTCTCGACGCCGATTCTTGAGCGGACGATTGCGGGACTCGAGCACCGCGTCCGTCGGTATACAGAACGGTATTTTCAATTTGACGATCGTTCGCCAGAGTGGATCTTAGATTTTGTCGACCGTCATTTTCCACGCCCGGAAAAAGACTTACGGGCACTGCAACAGTTTATCCTCGACACAGGAGTCGTCTTGCCGAAGATCACACATCCCATCGCTCTATTCCTTGGCGCCTTAGATGATGCGGTCTATCATGCAAGTCTCGAGCGAATCGAAACGACAGTGCCGAGCCGAGATCAGAAAAAGGTCCTTCTTCCGAACAGTAAACATCTACTGACACTCGATCGGGACAAACAACGTTTGTTCGAAGAAATCCTCGTCTTCTTAAAGACCCATCCGGTACATTCCTTGAAACCATCAGCTGCTGTGCAGTAGGCTAGATAGGTAAGCTAGATGTGAAAGGGGAAGGGATCATGCGAATTTTAGTAGTAGGGGCAAGTGGAACGATTGGGCAGGCAGTCGTCGAACGGCTGAGTGAGCGACATGACATCATTCGTGCCGGACGAAGCGGAGCGGATGTGCAAGTCGACATCACATCAGAAGCAAGTATTCGGGCGATGTATGAAACAGTCGGTTCTGTTGATGCCGTTATCAGTGCGACAGGTGGCGCTCATTTTGGTCCATTGACGGACTTAACACCGGAGCTCAATCAAATCGGAATCGACAGTAAACTAAAAGGTCAGGTCAATCTCGTCTTACTTGGTTTGGAATCGGTACGAGACGGGGGAAGTTTTACGCTGACGACCGGCATCATGATGGATGATCCGATTCGTCAAGGCGCATCCGCTGCGCTTGCGAACGGTGGGGTCAAAGCGTTCGTTCACGCAGCAGCGATCGAGATGCCACGAGGTATTCGGATCAACAGTGTCAGTCCGAACGTACTGATCGAGTCGCTTGAAAAATACGGACCCTTCTTCCGTGGTTTTGAAGCCGTTCCGGCGTCACGTGTCGCGACGGCGTTTGAGAAAAGTGTCGAAGGGGCACAGACGGGTCAAAATTACGAAGTCTATTAACTAAAAAAGCAGATAGCGAAAAATCGCTATCTGCTTTTTTATAGACCGGATAGGACATAACGTTCGATCCCGAATAATAAGAGAGTGATCCCGAGACAAATGAGTAAGTTGCGGACGAACCAACGACCTGTCATAGTCCGGTTCATGATCAGCTTCTCCAGTGTCAGATTGACGAGAAGCACACATAAGAAGATGACGCCAAACCAAATCATCCAGACACATCCTTTCCTTCTCCTTAACGAATCCAACAGCTAAAAAGTTTCGTGTCTGTCAGGAGCAGGAAATCATTCAGAAGAACGGGAAGGAAACAAGCAGTCGATTTTACAAGGAGGAACATGACGATGAAACAAGCAGTCCTAGTGATTGATTTTCAACAGGAACTCGTCGACGGGAACACGGAAGAACGTCCGGTATACTTAAAAGAGCAAGTCGCGCATGTCATCGAAGCGGTCGTACTTGAAGCAGACGAACGAAACGTTCCGGTCGTTTTCATTCGGGATTTGGACGTCGCTGGCGGAACAGGACCTGGGTTTGCAGTCCATGACTCGATTCCCGTTCCAACGTCCAGTGTCACGTTCGATAAAGCGGCGACGAATTCGTTTCATGGCACCCCCTTGCTTGATTATCTACGCCAAGCATCGATTGAACATCTGATCGTCTTAGGCTGTAAGACGGAACACTGCATCGATACCGCGGTGCGCAGTGCGACGGTGCATGGCTTTGATGTCACACTCGTCGCCGACGGGCATACGACGAACGGCTCCGATGTCCTGACGCCGGAGCAAATGATCGCTCACCATAATCAAGTCTTGCACGGTCATTATAACGTCGAACACTTTGCGATTGTTCGTCCGTCGACGGAAGATGTCTTCACCCCAACCCACAATGACTACCGGACATGAAGAGGAGAATAAGATGATTGAATTACGAAAAATAACAGCATCCGATTACGATCGCTACGCGACGCTCGTCCAAGATGAACGTGTCATGCGTTACATCACGGAACAGGCATTAACAGATACGGAAACGAAACAACGCTTTGACCGAATTCTTGAACAACAGCAGCACGACCGACTCGGATCGTATCTGATTTATACCGAAGAGACATGGATTGGAATCGGGCACATGACCCGAAGTCAAACGCAACCGTTTGAAGCAGAGCTCGGTTACATGCTGTTACCCGATCAGTGGGGACGTGGATACGGCACAGCAATTGCAGAGCGTCTCTTACAGTTGGCGACAGAAGAAGAGCTACAGGTCGTCACAGCGACGATTGATCCAGCGCATGAAGCGTCGCGCCGTATTTTGATCGGATTAGGTTTTGAATCGACCTATGTTGGACCGATTGACGGTCTACCAGGTGAAACGCTACAGAAAATAGTGGGAACGACGGAATGACGCGAGACGAATGGATTGAACATTTTCAACTTGACGTCGCAGCATGCGCGACTGTCGACGAATCGTATAGTTCTGAAGTCGATCGTCTCGTCCTAACGGATGGTCAGGTCGTTTTCTTAAAGCGCCCTTATACGGCTGAAAAGTGGTACCGGGAACATGGTTGGATTCATGCACTAGAACGATTTGTACCCGTGCCGCACATCTTAGCTGAAGCAGCTCCCGGGCAGACGACAGGGGCGTTCGTACTTGCTGCCTTACCGGGACAGGCACCGATCACGATGACTAAAAAATTGGCGTACGAAATTGGTCGAACGCTCGCAATGCTGCATACGTGTACAGGAGAAGCTTACGGCGAGTATACGGAAGATGGATTTTATGCCTATCCGGTTCAGGACTGGCGACGCTTCCGGAATGAAAAACTCGATGGATTCATGCCGTTCATCACGACCGAACTCGATCCGGTTTTTTTAGAGAACATCCAAACAGAGTTAGTCAGACGAGAACAGTCGTTACCGGAGCCTTCACGTCCCGTTGCCACACATTGTGACTTCCGCCTAGCAAATTTACTGACGGTAGGTGATCAAGTCACAGGGGTGATCGATTTCGAGACGACCCGCTACGGGGCCGTCGAGATGGACTTCAAGAAGATCGTCCGTAATCTCAATACGTTCGGTTCCATTTACGTCACGGCATTTCAAGAAGGATACGCGATGTTACACCCAGACGTGCCGATCGAGACGTATCTAGCATACTATCGTTTGTGGGAAGCACTCACGGCCGTTGGGTGGTGCATCAAACGTGGACTAGAAGAGCACCGGGCGTTCTTTGAGGAGAACATCATGCTCATCGATCAGGAATTACAGACGACGAGCATATCGGACGGGTATTGATTCACCCATGTCTTGGAAGAAACCTCTATACTTAGGGAAATGAGGAATATGAGGGGGAAGCGAGATGACAGGGAAACGAATCGGAATCATCGGTGGTGGACTCGCCGGAATCTTTGCGGCACGTCAATTGCAGGCAGCAGGACATGCTGTTGAAATCATCGAAAAAAGCCAGAGCGTCGGGGGGCGAATGGCAACTCGTCGGATTGATGAAGGAACAGCGGATCATGGTGCCGTCTTCTTCACGGTTCGGACGGAAGAGTTAGGACGCGAAGTCGACGAATGGCTTGAGAAGGGATGGGTTCGTAAGTGGTTCGGAACGGATTTTCCACGCTATGTCGCAACGAACGGTATGAATCAACTCGTACAAGCGATTGGTCGAGGGATTCCCGTTCAGTTGAATGAGCAGGTCACGCATATTACGGCAACAGAGGATGAACTCGTCACACAAGCGACGGATCATCAAGGTACGTATGATGCGTTACTCGTGACGGCGCCTGTGCCGCAAGCATATGAACTGTTGCAGTCTTCTGATCTGGCGCTTGGAGATGACGATCATGAGCAGTTACGCCAAGTGACGTTCGAGCCGACATTCGTGGGTCTGTTTGAAATCAAAGAGCGACTGACGATCGGAGAAGTCGGCCTACAAGACGAACAACTTGTCGATGGGATGTTAAAACTCGTCAATAATGCCGAAAAGCAGATTTCGAAGACGACACTCTTGAGCGTCTATATGACAGCCCGCTTCAGTGAAGACTGGTACGAGCGTCCGGAAGAAGAGACACTCGCTGAAGTCGAGCGGCTGTTACAACAGCAACTCGGACCGGTGACGATTGTTTCGCGTCAGCTCAAACGTTGGCGTTACGCTCAGGCACGTGCGGTTTACCGGACACCGCATTTGAAACTAGCGGCACATCCGCTTTGGCTTGCCGGGGATGCGTTCCTTGAAGCCGATGATGCGTCAGGGCGGACGCGCGTCGAGAGTGCTGTCATCTCCGGATTACGCGTCGCAGAGGCGATTGATACCCACTTACGTCAGACGGTGACAGCGACGGAATGAACGACAACATGCACTTCTTTTCTGAATCGAGAAGAAGCGCATGTTTTTTTGTTACTCACGATCATTCCCCCTGGAAGTGTTGCTCACTCCAAGCTGCCATTTGGTCAAGAATCGGTAAAAAACTATGTCCGGCATCCGTCAGGGAATATTCAACGCGAGGAGGAACTTCGCCAAAGACGTGTCGTTGAACCAAACCGTCCGCCTCGAGCTCGCGAAGCTGACGCGTTAATGTTCCTTTAGAGATGCCTGTTAATTGTTGCAGTTCATGAAAACGATGCGTCCCGTGTGTCAGGTGCCAGAGCAAGATGATCTTCCATTTGCCAGCGACCATCTGTTGGACCCGAGTGACTGGACAAGCTGTCCGTTGATTAGTCGTTGAATCGAATACAGCCACGTTCATCCTCTCCCATTGGTTCGTTTTGAGGGACCTAGTTTCAGATAAGTGCCTACTTTTTTTAGTGTATCACCTGGCGTATCATGAAGAACAACATCAAACTTCAAAGGAGTGGTTTCATCATGAAATGGTTAATTACAGGAGCAACCGGAAAATTAGGTGCGCGGATCGTGCAACATCTCAGTGATCAAGTCGGCGACGAACATGTAGCGGTTAGTGTCCGTGACGTTGAAAAAGCAGCGTCGCTTGCAGCGCAAGGAATCGACGTCCGGCATGGTGATTTCGATCAGCCGGAAACACTCGGACACGCGTTTCAAGGCATCGATCGTCTGCTAATCATCTCGACGGACGGTGAAGAAGCAACACGGATCCGGCAACACCAAGCCGCTGTCACGGCAGCACAAGCGGCAGGCGTCAAGCTGATCGGCTATACGAGCATCGCTAATGCGGCACATAGCACGAACGGACTTGCGCGAACACATCGGGTCACAGAAGAAGCGATTCAAGCGACAGGTATCCCGTATGTCTTTTTCCGCAACAACTGGTATCTCGAAAATGAACTCGGAACGATTGATGCCGTTTCACAAGGCGCAGACTGGTTAACGGCAGCAGGTGAAGGCAAAGTCGGATGGGCGTTACAAGATGAGTATGCGTTGGCGATTGCGACGGGGCTGACGCTTGAACATCCAAAAGCAATCTATGAACTCTCTGGACCATTGCATACACAAGCAGAACTCGCGACTGCAGTCGGAACAGTGCTTAACCGATCGGTCGCTGTAGATGAAGTAGATGGCGCGACCTATGGCGAGCGGATGCAAGCAGCTGGCTTACCTGACTTCTTGATTCCAATGCTGACGGGTATCCAGGCAGATATCGCAGCCGGAACTCTGGCAGTAGAAAGTACTGATTTTAAAGCATTACTCGGTCGTCCTGTGACGACGCTAGAAGAGGGAGTCCGTCTGCTTTTGAAAAGATAAGTTCATCTGAACGTTTTTGGGATGAACGAGTAGGGTAAACCCCCTTTAGAAGCAATTAAAGGAGGAGCCCTACCATGAAACTGTCATCCTATCGTGTCAAGGAAGGCGAGCAAGTCTCGTTTTCGAATTACCCGACATCAGAAAAACATGAGATTTCGGAAGCGGAATTGCGAGAGAAGCGAATTCCGAAAAGTGTCGAGACGTTACAAGAGTTACACTGGCGTTTGCATGCCGAAGAGAAGAACGGCGTCCTCGTCATCCTGCAAGCGATTGATGCAGCGGGGAAGGATGAGGCGATCAGCTACATCTTTTCTAACCTAAACGCACAAGGACTCCGGACGATTTCCGTCAAAAAACCGTCGGATACGGAGCAAAAACATGACTATCTATGGCGGATCCACGAAGGACTACCGGAAAAAGGCGAAGTCGGCATCTTGAACCGCTCCTATTATGAGGAAGTCATTGCGCCACGAATCCATGATTTGCTCGAGGAGGAAGAAAAGCCGGATGACGGAGATGTGTGGCAAATGCGCTATCGCCAAATCAATGACTTTGAACGCTATCTCGTCGAGAACGGCTTCCGGGTCGTCAAGTTTTTGTTCCACGTCTCAAAAGAGGAGCAACGTCAACGATTGTTGACTCGTCTGAAGGATCCAAAGAAAAACTTCGAATTCTCGTTCAGTGATATTGAAGAACGCAAGCACTGGGACGAATACCATGAGATTTTTGCTGAACTCGTCTCGGCGACGTCGACATCGTATGCACCGTGGTATATCTTGCCGGCGGATGACGAATGGTATTCGCGCTATATCGTTACTGAAGTCATGAATGAGGTCCTGAAAGAAATTGATCCGCAATATCCGAAGTTGTCGGAAGAGGATCAGGAACAACTAGATGAAGCAATTAAACGATTGGAAGAAGAAGCATAAATCATTTACACCAAAAGCGATTGTTCTCTTGCTGAGAAGAATCGCTTTTTTGATACACTTGGCTTTGTATGAAATCCTTTTTAGTCAACATAAAGTCTGAACTTCTAAATATCTCAGGACAAATGTCCTGTTCAAATCAGAAGGACTCTCGTTAAATGAAAGTATCATGGAACAAGAGAGGAGTATGCACATGCGTGGTGTCTTATTTGCGATTGCTGGTGGCTTTTTCTTAACGCTTCAAAGTGTCGCTAATGCTCGGATTAGTCAAACAATCGGGACGTGGCAAGCGGCGACGATCACCCAGATGACCGGGTTCATCGTTGCGATCCTCTTAGCGATCGTCTTACGGGATCGCAGTTTTTCAGCGATGCGACGTGTCAAACCGCTCTATCTGGCAGGAGGTGCCTTTGCGGCGATCATATTATTCAGCAACATGACGGCTGTCCACCGGATGGGCGTGACTTTGACGATTTCGCTCTTTTTATTGGCGCAATTAGCGCTGGCACTCTGGATTGACGGAAGAGGCTGGTTCGGCGTCATGAAACGTCGACTGCGGGGTCCGCAGATCATCGGCATCTTGATGATGGTCGCAGGCATCTTCATCTTAAAGAGCTAAGGAGGAGAAGAAGTGACGGACATTGTGAGCTATTTGGAACGTTATCAGTTAACGCATGTCTTTGACGCATCGCTACGCAAGGCGATGCACATCCAAACGTTCGCACCGGGTGAGGCTTTATGCCGACAAGGCGATGTTGCGCATGAACTCTACCTGCTCGTCGAAGGGAAATTAAAGATCACGCATATGTCGGCAACGGGGAAACGTCTCGTGTTGTCCTTCAAGCATCCGTTTGATCTCGTCGGCGATATTGAGTTCGTTCGAAAGATTGATTTGATGAACACGGTCGAGGCAGTGACACCAGTGACTGTCTTACGCATTGCCTATCCGGATTTGGAAGAAGCACGTGTCCATCATTCTGCCTTTCTATTATTTTTACTCGAGACGATCACGAAAAAGTTTGAATTGAAATCACATACGCTCAGCTTCAATCTGTTGTACCCGGTCGAAGTTCGGCTCGCCAGTTATTTGTTGTCGATGACACCTAATACAGATGCTTTTGCGAGTAAGGAACTCGTCGATGCGGCAGATTTGATCGGGACGAGTTATCGTCACGTCAATCGTGTCTTACGCCAGTTCGTCGACGATGGGTTGATTCGCCGAACACAGCATACGATTGAGATCATTGATCGAGACGGATTGATGGAACGAGTCGGAGAAAGCATTTACGAATGAAGGAGGTGCGACATGGTTACGGGAATCATCCTTGCCCTTTGTGGGGGCATGCTCGTCTGTATTCAAAATACGTTTAACGCAAAAGTCAAAGAACACGTCGGTGCTTGGGCGACGACGACACTAGTCCTTGGACTCGGGTTTCTCGCTTCATTGACGATTGGTTTGATCGTCGAAGGATCACAACTGTTTGCCCTAAAAGAGGCACAAACCTGGTTTTGGTTCAGCGGAATCATTGGTGTCGGTGTCGTCCTCTGTGTGACGCAAGGCGTTCAACAACTCGGACCGAGCCGTGCGATTTCGATCGTCATGGTATCACAAATCCTGTTTGCACTGCTGTGGGATACGCTCGGTTGGTTCGGTTTACAGACCGTTCCGTTTACGTGGACGAAAGCGCTCGGTGTCCTATTGATTGGTGGCGGCGTGCTGTTATTTCAACTGGGCGGGAAAACAACGACTGTACAACACGTACGAAAAGGAGCTTGAATATGTTTTACACGACGGTATTATTCGATATTGACCATACATTACTTGATTTTGAAGCGACGGAACGGATTGCCTTTCGCCGCCTGCTCGAGCAACAAGACTTGCAGTGGACGCCGGAGCGAGAAGCGCGCTATAAAACACTCAATCAAGCACTTTGGAAAGCACTCGAACAAGGCGAGGTGACACGTGAGGAAGTCATTCACTCACGGTTCGTGACGTTCTTCGCGGAAGAAGGACGGACGGTCGACGGACGAGAAGTTGACGAAACGTATCGTGGATATCTCGCACAAGGAACGGAATTGATTCCGGGTGCGACTGAGTTGCTTGAGCAGCTAGCCGGAAACGTCACGATGTACGTCGTCACGAACGGTATTTCGAAGACGCAACGCGCACGGCTCGAGGGCGCTGGATTAACGGATTTCTTTGAAGGGATTTTCGTTTCAGAGGAGACGGGTTTTCAAAAGCCAATGGCAGGATTCTTCGACCACGTGTTTGCGCGAATTCCGCAATTCGACCCAGCGCGAACGATCATCGTCGGGGATTCCTTGTCAGCTGATATCGCAGGTGGCAATCAAGCTGGTATCGCAACATGTTGGTTTAATCCAGAAAGAAAATCAGCGGCGGATATCAAGCCGACGTTTACGATTACGTCGTTAGCCGAACTACCTACGTTGCTTGAAAACGCAGCAGTCCTTCAACAATGAATCAAACCAACCGATAGGAAAGAGAAGGAAAGGGGGCGATCACTGTGCAACGATGTGATCAACAGACGCTGGAGGCAACTCCCGTCTAACTAAAAGGGGAAATGAACATGATTCAACTTGTACCGGTAACAGCAGAAAACTGGGAAGCGTGTTGTGAGCTAGCACTGACAGTAGAACAGCAAGACTTCATGGAAGCGAATGTCTACTCGATCGCGCAAGCGAAGTTCGAACCGAGCCTTGTCCTTCGGGCGATCATTGCAGGTGAAGCCGTCGTTGGTTTTGTGATGTACAACACGGAGCTAGAAGAACTCAACGGCTACTGGATTTACCGCATCATGATTGATCAAGCGCAGCAAGGGAACGGAATCGGACGATTGGCGATGCAAGCCGTAATTGACGAGATGCTAATGCTACCCGCAGCCAAACGAATCGTCGTCGGCTATCGACCGGATAATCAGGCGGCACACCGTTTATATGCGAGTCTCGGCTTCATCGACCACGGGGATCGATTCGGTCGGGAAATGGCAGTGCGATTAGAAGTATAGAACTTGATGAGATGATGAACGAATAGAGGAGACACCATGCACATTCGACTAATGAAAGAATCGGATTATCCAGAAGTCGTTCGGATCTACGAACAAGGAATAAAGACGGAGAACGCGACGTTTCGCACGGAAGCATTACCGTACGAAGAATGGACGAAGCATCACCACGCACACAGCCGCCTCGTTGCGATGGAAGACGAGCAACTGCTCGGCTGGGTCGCGTTAAGTCCATTCTCTTCGATTCCGGCATACGCCGGTGTCGCTGAAATCAGCCTTTATATCGCGGAAGAAGCACGCGGTAAAGGTGTCGGCACACGCTTGATGGAAGACGTCATTCAAGCAAGTGAAGCAGCCGGAATCTGGACGTTGCAATCGCAAATTTTTCCGGAAAATCAAGCGAGTCTACGCCTTCATGAACGATTTGATTTTCGGGAAGTTGGTCGCCGGGAGCGAATCGGTCGGCTCGGAGGCAGATGGCGCGATACGGTATTGCTCGAGCGACGCAGCACATATCTCTAAAATTCGGCAAGGGGACACAATGTTCCCTTGCCTTCTTTGTGTTGAAAGCAAGAGATAACGGGAAAAGACAAACAGCAGAAGAAGGGGGAGGGATCACAATGGATGATTTTTTTGGTGAAGGACTTGAGACCAATCAGCAAAAGCGGAAACGCAAACTGGAGGAAATCTTTGATCAGTCGTTTGAATCGGAGCGACGGGATTTCAATCAATCGCTGGAGCAGGACGTGACGGTTGCCCTGATCGGAGATGTCAATGCGGGAAAATCTTCGACCTTGAACGCGATTCTTGGTCGTGAAGTCGCAACGGTCGGGGCACGCCCGGGTGAAACGGTCCGGATTGATCAAGTAAGGCAGCATCCGGAAGATAAAGTCATCTTCGTCGATACACCAGGATTGAATGATGCCAATACACAGAACTCGGAAGCGACGTGGACGTACTATCAAAGTGCCGATGTCATCCTTTACTTTTTAAATGCGGCAGGTACTGTTTTATCTGAGACGGAGACGAAGAACTTTCGAAAAATCTATCAACATAACCAAAATGTCTTGATCGTCGTCACGAAGATGGATGCGACGGATGATGTCGACACGATCGTCCAGCATATTGCAGAAAAACTACCAGGACCCAAAATCATTCCCGTATCAGCACGAGAAGGAACGAACATCGATCGGCTCCGCCGGGAGGTCCTCGATATCTTAAAAAAGTTCGACAAGGATAATGTGTTCGTTCGCCAGATGGATCCGACCGTTCGTGGGAAGATCGCCAACAACTGGATTGTGGGTGCCGGAACAGCCGCAGGTGCAATTGGTGCCGTCCCGTTCCCGGGAGCTGATATCATTCCATTGACTTCAATTCAAATCGGCTTGATGCTCAAGTTATCGAATCTGTACGAACGACAGTTATCCAAGGAGAGTGCGAAGGAGTTGCTTGTCGTGACGATCGTCGGAAACTCCGGAAAAACCGCCTTTCGGCAAATGGCGAAGCTCGTTCCGGGGTATGGTGCCGTCATTGCCGCGGGCGTTGCTTCGACCGCCACCCTTGCACTCGGATATGGAACAAAATATGTCTATGAGAATAAGCTTGAGCTGACACCGGAACAACTGATGGGGTTCGTGAAACGATTCCGGAAGAAGGCAGAAGAGTCGTCAGAAGAGACAAACGAGTAATCTCCCTGTTATTCTATACAGCAATAAAGGGGGAGAACACATGACACGATTACTCGAAGAAATCAAACAGTATCAATCGGAATTCCGACAAAAGGCACCTGCTGAGAAACAACGGTTGATGGCGGAAGCGACAGCTGAGCTGGCTGCTTCTGGTATCGCTAAAGGTCTAGGTGTCGGTGATACGATTCCACACTTTACGTTACCCGATGTATCTGGCAAGTCTGTGGCGATCGAGACATTACTCGAGCAAGGTCCTGTCATCTTAACATTCTACCGGGGTGGCTGGTGTCCGTACTGCAATCTCGAGCTTCGCGCGTATGAACGGGAAATCGATCGTATTCGTGCGCTGGGAGCGACTGTCGTTGCAATCAGTCCAGAGACACCTGATTTTGCTGAACAGACGATAAACAAGAATGCGTTAAGTTTCCCTGTCTTAAGTGACATTGATCTATATGTATCCCGTCAATTTGATTTGGTGTTCGACCTGCCAGATTATCTGATTGAGATTTACAAAGCATCGGGACTTGATGTAGCGAAGCACAACGGAAATGAGGATTGGCAGTTACCGAAACCGGCGACGTTCATCATTGATACCGGTGGTGTGATTCGTTTCGCTGAAGTATCATCAGATTATACGAAACGCGTGGATCCGCAGACGATCATCGATTATCTTGAACAATAAAAGAGCTAGCAAACTATACGAAAACCAACTCCTAGTGAAGCACTAAGAGTTGGTTTTTTTATGATTCAATCTGTTTTATTTGGATAATATAGACATAAAAATGGGTATAAAGAGGTAACCAAACGTATAGATGGAGGTGAAGCGTCGCTCCTAGTCTATCGGGAGTCCGCGTCGATATGTATGCCATTCAACCAATTTTCAAAGAACGAATTTGGGGCGGTCGACGTTTAGAGGCGTTGTTTCAGTTTGAGTTACCAGAAGGACAAATTGGAGAATGTTGGACAGCATCTGCTCACGCGAGTGGGCGGACGTACTTCTTAGATGGACCTGATCAGGGGAAGACGCTAGATGAATTATGGCAAACGAAACGGACAGAATTATTCGGTGATTATCTGCTGGATGCCTTTCCGCTTCATGTAAAATTTCTGGACTCGTCCGCCTACTTATCCGTTCAAGTCCATCCGAACGATGAGGAGGCACGACGGCTAGAAGGAGAACCATACGGCAAGAATGAGTGCTGGTATATCTTAGAGGCTGCACCAGAGGCAGAAATCATTCTTGGTCATAATCTACAATCACGAGATGCCCTGTTCCGGTGCGCGCAAGAAAAGGACTGGGAGACGTCACTTCGGCATCAAAAAGTTAAACCTGGCGAATTCTATTACATTCCGAGTGGTACGATTCACGCTCTAGGACCAGGCATCGTTCTTCTTGAGATTCAACAGATGAGCGATCGAACGTATCGACTATATGATTACGACAGATTAGGAGATGACGGGAAACCGAGAGAATTGCACGTTGAGAAGGCAATCGCTGTCACGACGATTCCAGATGAGCCGTGGACGAATCAACCAGAGACGATCATCAAGGAAGGGGGCATCATGACGAAGTTGCTTCAAGTACCCTCCTTTACGGTGATCCGTCATGAAGTAACCGGTCGATACACATTACAGGATCATCCAGTCTTTCGATTATTGACTGTCATTGAAGGTAAAGGAGAAGCGCGACAGGGGAAGCGCGTGATTCCTTTACAGAAAGGGAAACAATTCTTTGTACCGCGTCGAGCGGGAGATTACGAAATAGCGGGATCCGTCACATTTGTGACGAGTGAAGTGTTTTTAGATTAGAGCAGACGAAAGGGCACCGATAGGAGGTGCCCTTTCTAACATCATGGTTTGGAACGAATCGAGGTCGGAAGTGGATAGTTATCTTGCTCCGTCCAATCGATGGAATATTTAATTTCAATCATGATCAGATCCTCTAGTGTGGTCAGCGTATGCGGAATACCTTGTGGGATATGCACAACAGAAGTTGGTCCGAGTTGCTGTGACTGACCATCGATCAGTGCCTCAGCGCGACCTTGTAAGATGCTCCATGTCGAATCGGTATGCGCATGATAATGATGACTGATTTGCTGATGTGCCTTGATATGCAGCCGTCGGGTCACGGCATAACGCCCGTCCTCTAGTTGCTGTTGATGTAAAATCGTCGCATAGCCCCAGCGTTTCCACTCAAATTGTGGTGGCAAAGTGTCATCCGTCAAATATTCTTTTAAAGCAGGTGTCTCGTCTTTGGACGCAACGAGGACACCATCTGGACTCACCGACACGATTAAGTTATCGAGTCCGATGCCAAGGACCGGAACCTGTAATTCATTGACGATATGTGTATTTTTCGAGTGGAGCATCCGGGCGTTTCCGTGAAGCGGATGCGGCATCTCTTCCGTTAATGTATTCCATGTTCCGAGATCTTTCCAGTAGCCTTCATACCGATGAACGAATAAAGAATCGGTCTTTTCAACGACCGCATAATCAAATGATGTTTTTTCTAGTGCCTCGTAGTTCGAACGGAGCGCCTCGAATGTCGTCGGCACATCTTGTTCTTCTAGACACTGCATTAAGAAGTCAAGGCGACAGGCAAAGACACCACAGTTCCATAGTGCACCTTGTTCGATTAAGTCACTCGCGACTTCAACAGTCGGTTTCTCTTGGAAGCGATCGACGATGGACATATTTTCGGAAGTCTGCGGAATGATATAGCCATATTTTGATGTCGGATGCAACGGTTCGACCCCCATTAAATGAAGCGCATCCGGATGTTCTTGAACGGCTTGGTCCAGTTGCTCGAAGCGTTCAAAGAACGATAGTTCAACGTAAGGATCGACCGGCATGATGATGACCGTCTCTTCTAAATTGATCCGTTCTGCGAGATAACTTGTCGCAAGCATGATGGCAGGGAACGTATCGCGACGTGAGGGTTCTTGAATGACGGAAGTACGGAAGCCTAGCTGATTTTCGATTGCATCGACTTGTGAACTCGTCGTCGTAATGACTGTCCGGTCGTCCAGACCGACTTCCTGAAGTTGTTGGAAGACCCGCTCCATCATCGATTGTTTATTACCATCGCGATCTTCTAGAATCTTTAAGAACTGTTTCGAGTTTAAATCGTTCGAGAGCGGCCAAAGCCGTTTTCCGGATCCACCTGATAGTAAAAGAATATACATTGACGACCATCCTTTCTTTTTAAAACGGAGGCGATAGCATATGGCACTTTATCTATTAGTTGACTCACATGAACCGACAAGACGGATTTTACGTCGTAAACTACTGGCAGCGGGACAAGACGTACAGGAAGCAGGATCAGGAGAAGAGGCTTTGGAACAACTCAGCAATTCCGACGTTGATGTCTTGTTGACGGAACTTCGACTTCCAGAAATGGATGGTGTCGAGCTGTTACGTGCTGCTAAACAACGGGCGCCGTTAACGAAACAAATCGTCTTGACGGACTATATGCAAGTCCATACGTTGCTGGCAGCTGTGAACGCAGGAAACGTCAGTCGGATGATGACGAAACCATTGAAAATTGACGATCGAGTTCTTAGTATCATGACGCGCATCGGAGATGAGGTCGTGGAAACGAAGCAACGTAAACGGAATCTGGGACAACATTTTACCGATGTGTTAATCAATTCAAACCGTCCGTATTGTCTCTTTTACGAAGATGGATCAATCATCAGTCAACGTGCCCTGACGATTGATCATCATGAACAGATTCTAGAAGACCAAAACGGTATTCATCGCTTCGAATTCCCGACACAGTTCGGAACGTACATCCTCTATCAATCGCTGACCGGCAGTCTTACGAAACCCGTTTGAAGAAGAGAGACTCTACACCAATGAAGCTAAGACGCAAGTACATGTAGATGACGCCAACGGTCAACAGCGGATGACGGCTGTATTTTCTTAAGTTAGCCTGATGATAGAGAACAGGACGGAAGAAATACCAACGTCGTAAGGCTTTCATGAAGCCGCCCTGTTCCGCGTCGAGCGTCGCGGGCATGACATCAAAGTAATAGCGTTTCTTTCGAAGCAGGTCATTTAATTCGACCTGCTTTTCGTTGTGGTGTACGTAGGTGAACGTCGCACGGCGAATGATCCCGCCTTGTTCCAGATAACGGATCGTCGGCTGCGTCTCTTCGAAACTGATTTGCGTCGGATCAATCTCGCCAGAAGCGACATACGCCTCGAGTCGCCAGAAGCGAGCGGCTTCCATCGTATGCGTGTCGAGTTGATCCGTCGGAACGTTGAATAGGTTACGCTCAAAGACCTTCACTTGACTGAAGTAATTATCATAATCACTGTACGCGCGTTCGGGAATGACGAGTGCTCCGACCTCTAAATGTGCCTCAAGATATAAGAGGCAGCTTTTTAATAGCTGTTCTTCAAGTACCATATCGGAATCAATGATATAGAGGTATTCGATATCGTGTTGCTTTAAGCGATCAATGGCAGTCTTGCGAGCGATACCTCGTTCACCGTGCGGCAGCGCAAGCACTTCAAATCGTGTATCATTTGCGGTCAATCGACGCATCGTCGCGACAGTCGAATCGGTCGAACCATCATCCGCTATGACACAAAGGAAAGAAGCCTGTTGTGTCTGAAGTGAGCGGATCGTTTCCGTGATGATTGCTTCATTTTCGTATGTGGACATAGCGATTCCAATCATGAAAAATCCTCCTTCAGTGCGACAGGTATTAATTCGCGTTGCAACCAGTTACGAAACGCTTGACCTGTATGATCCCAGTGCAAGGTCTGAGCGAAACGATGACCGGCTGCTTGAATCATTACGTATTCTTCGGGGTCACGTAAGCAAGCCCGCATCTCGGCAGCAAGGGCACCCGGGGTCTGACTTTTGGCCATGTAACCAGTCATACCATACTGGACGGCGTCACGCAGTCCAGGTGCGTCATAGACAATCGTTGGTGTACCGACAGCCGCCGCTTCACTGACCGTCAGACCCCAACCTTCTCGTTTAGAAGGAAACAGGAGCGCCGTCGCGCGACTCATCCGTTCGAGCTTTTCTTCCTCACTGACGAATCCAAAATAGGTGATGGCGTCACGCATCTCTTCCGGGACGATTGGATGAAGATGCTCGGTGATATACGCCTCGTCTTTTTTTCCGATAACCCAGAAACGAGCGTCAGGATACTCCCGTTTAACGATGACGAAAGCTTGGAGTGCATCATTGATTCCTTTATAGGCCGACATCCGTCCAGCGTATAAAAAAGTCGGATGTGCTTCTTTAGGCTTCCAGTCTTCTTCGTTCCATGGGATAAAGGAGAGACCTTCCGGTAGAATCGTCACGTCGTCCTTGGAGAAGCCGACAGCAAGTAGATCGTCTGCCGTGGACTGACTGACCGTCAACGCGCGACCGGTCCGGTACAGCTGCAGACGCGGTGTTTCCGTCCATTCGCCGACGTATGAAAACGGAGGACGAACATTGATTTGCCAGATTTCACGTGTCAGTTGATGAATGAAGAGGGCACGTTTCGCTAATGGAACATACAAGGGTGTGAAAAAGTGATGAGTGTTCATCTGGTCGACGACTAAATCAATCGTCGCAGCATGCGACTGATAATAAGAAAAGGCGAGCGGAACAACGGAAAGCGCAGTACCTCTCCGGATATAAGTGATTCCATCCAAATACTCGACATCGTGTCCGCCTTCGAATGCGGGAGAAAAATGAGTGATTTCATACTCATCACTGACACGTCGGAGCATCTCGTGTGTGAATACTTCTGCGCCACCGGCTTTCGGATGTTTGATATCGCGCCAAGATAAAAAAAGTAGATGGGGTTTCATGTTATGCCTCCTTCACGGGATCGGGGTGTCGAGGTAAGGTGAAACGTAAAATCAGGGCGCCAAATAAAAAGACACCTGCTTGTGCAAGCAACCAAATCTCGACGGTCGAGTGAAATGTCGTCAAAACAAGGACGAACAGAATCAGAATCAGCCAATAGCCTTTCAAGTAACCAGTTCGATGTAGGGAAAACTGGACGAGTGCTTCGTATTGAATCAATGTGATGCCGACATAAACGAAAACCATATATTTGATGTAATGAGTTGCCATGTCATAGCCGCTCCCAAATAGAAGCGGAATCAGATAAGGAACAATCGTCCAGTACACCAAAACAGCAAGAGCCATTCCACCTAATAAGATGCGATAAAAGCGACGCTCCCAAAGAAGAAAGGCTTCGTCCTGACTTTTTTGGCTTAAGCGTGGCAACAACAATTGGGCGAGTGATAACGCAACGAACAACAGGAGTTGACCAAACCGTAAGGCAACGGAATAATCTCCAGCTAATTGCGGGAAGTAACGGGTGACGAGAAGACTATCGAGAGTGAAAAATAGTGTCATGACGACCTGTGTATGGATCATATGGACGAGTCCGTTCGCATGAATACGCCCGCTACTAACCGGGAACGTGACTTGTATCAGACTTAATAGATAGGACGCGATCATGCCAGCCAAGATGAACAACAGTGCATAACTGACGTTCGTTTGTTGAATCAAAAGCCATGTGGCTAGGACTTTGACGACGGATTCGATGTAATACGAGAGGTTCAGGGCATAGAAGCGTTCGGTCGCTTGTAAGACACCACGACGAAAAGATAGAAGGATATGAAACACGATGATGAAATAAACAATTAGTAGGTTTATTTTGGTAAAGGGCAGGAAATAAGGTAATGCATAAAGTAAAATAAGTAAGAAGCACCCTGTAACCACCAGTATACGAAAACGGAGCTTTTGGTAATCATTTGTCTTCTGTTGACTGTAGTCACGCGTCACGGTCCATTGTAAAGCGCCACCGATGATGAGTAGAAGACCTAAGAAAGCTAGATAAGCATTCAGTAATCCGTAGACAGCACTAGAAAGCTCACGGGCTAATAGTAAATGATAGGCATAGTTCACGAGATTCAACGCTACATCGAGAATCGGAAAAATCAACAGGACGGCATGTCGCTGAATGAAACTTGTCATGGAGCCACCTCCCATCAGTCAGAGCTGTTTTACGGAAAGGATGAAACTTATGAGTCAAGGACATATTGCTGTTTTTACCGATCACTCACGGCATATTCCATACGAATCATTGATTTCTTATTATCCGGTTTTGTTTTATACACAACCTGGTAGATGTCCTGCCTCGTTCGAACAAATCGCCAGCACTGAAATTCAAGAAGCTGAAGAACACGAGATTCTGTTGTACGTCGTCGACTATAAAACGCGTGAAGAGGAGATTGCGATCGCCAATCAGATTCGAGCTGTACGTCCACGATCTAAAATCCTGTTGATTAAAGAAGCGATTCGTTTAAAGGGGGATTTCCCGTATCATACGGTTCAAGGAGACGGGATGCTTCGTCTGTTTTCTTATCGCCCAGCATATCCGAATGAATTGTTTGCTGAAATTCAACATATCATCCATCCTGAATATCCCATTTTAAAGGATACTATAGCCTTTATATTGCCAATATTTAACGAAGAGAAACGTTTTAATTATGTAAAAGATTTTTTAGAGTCGCTTGCGACCTTCATCAGCGAAGACTATATTCACGCTTCGATCAATTTCTTTGATGATGCTTCATCGGATCGATCGAAAGCACTCTTACAGGAGTACCGGTCGATCGTCATGGAAGCGACCGATACGTTGTTCACGGTCGGATATCTCGAAGTACATCAGGTCGAACAAAATACACGGAAGGCCGGTCTGTTCATCGAGGGAATGAAAAACGTCTCGAGTGATTATTATGTCTTCGTCGATGCGGATAACTCGTTTCGGATCGAAGACATCGCACGGCTGTTAACGATCGCCCAGGAAGGATATTATGACATCGTCGTCGGGACGAAGGATTTGACGATCGAAGACCGTGGAGCCGTCCGGCGTTTCATGAGCTTTGGAAAACGAAATTTGACACGGTTCTTCTTACCAAAAGGGGTGACTGATTCGCAGACCGGTCTAAAGATCATCAACCGACGGGTCGTCCATCGTCTGTTGCCTTATCTACACGTCGAGAGTGGTCTCGCAATCGATTTAGAGCTGATGTATGCAGCGAAAAAGGAACGATTACGGGTCTACCAACAACCCGTGACCTGCATCGAGCGCGAAGGATCGCACGTCAATCTTGTTAAGGATTCCGTCGCGTTCTTGAAGACGATGGTCAGCCTGTATCAGCGCCACCGAAAAGAGGAAGTACCGGTCAAATGAAAAGGACAATGGGGATCCGTGGGATCTCCATTGTCCTTTTTCGATATACTATTTCTGGTTTCGTTTCAGACGAGGAAGACGTTGCTTGAACACGGACGATAGGCGTTGTCGGATAGCTAGACCACGATTGCTTGTCATGAAATAAATCAACAAGATACTAAGTGGGAGCGCTAAGACGAGGATGGTCAGTCCGGCGTAATAAATCGGACGCAACACGACTGTCACATGTGCCGTCTTTTCGTTCGAACGATATAACTGACTGACGCCGTTTAATGCCGTGTCACCACGCATCACTTCCTGATCTGTCTGGAGCTTAAATAACGGTGTCGGAGAATCATTGACCGTAAAGCGACCGAGTGGCGCATCACCGTTTATATCCCGTCCCATCTGTGAGGCATCGACGTCAAGCGCACGAGCAGGTTCTGTTGCGAACAGCGTACCGCTTTGCTCGGAGAGAACGAGTTGATCGACTAGAATCAGTTGATCGTACGGTAGCACTTCTAAATTCTTCAGACGCAATTGCCCAGCCTTTTTCTCATTTCCGCGCGTCCAGATGTGCAACTGCATCCGGACAGTCTTCTTCGGTGGAATGACAATTTGTTCATAGTGGTTCCACTGCTTCTTTTTCTTTTCTTCGACTTCATTGATGAAATCCGTACCGATGACCCGATCATCTTTATCCAGGTAATACACTTTGAGGTGTCGTTGACGGACGTTCTTGCTGACGGCGTCGAACTGGATCAAATATTCGTGATTCGGTTTCACCTTCATTTTTTGCGAGGCATAAATATACCAATCACAGGAGCAGGTCGGCTCATAATCAATCGTATAGCCGTCTTCGGTCTCACTCGCGTCGAACATATCGTCCGTGATCGAGACACACGTCGCACAATTCGCTGCCGCTTCCGGAGCGGCGAGGGCTTTATCGGTGACGATCTCGTTCTGGTCGAACTTGTGCAGATCCTTCCAATCGACGAGTGACGGCACCTTGCTCGCATAGGATAGTTCTAACTGATAGCGTCCCTTCTCGAGTGGGATATCGGATAACTTCACATCGTATAACGTTTGGTAAACATCGCTCAACTCTGTCATCCGGTACGGAAACGCTAAGTGTAGCGGATCGTACGTCACCGTCTGATTACCGATCTGCTGTTGGTGCTTTTGACCGGCTAGAATGTCAGCACGAGACAAAGCGCGTTCAAAGACGACCTGCTTTCCGTCTCGGATTTTGACAGTGATTCGACCATCGTTGCCTGGCGGTGGAGTCAACATCAATTGGAGCTGATACTCGGTCGCTTCACGAATATCGATTGAACGCTGTAAACGTCCCCGTTGCGCAGCGATTCCTTTCCCAAAGCTCAGTCCAGGATAGTTTCGTTCCGACTGCAAGTGACCGGTGTAATCGAATCCGGTCTCTGCCTCGAGTACCATTAAGGTCTTCGTGAAAGCGAGTGTATCATCGACGCGTTTTCGTAAAGCAGTCAGCTTTTCTTCCGGTATCAGAACGATGTTTTGGATCGCATTAAAACCTTCCGTGTTCGTCACGCTGAGCGTCGCAGGACCGCTCGGCGT